>DAOVUE010000005.1 GCA_030632745.1 Pseudomonadota bacterium
CTAAATAACTCAGTTGGATCGTAGCGTGAATGACTAAGGTGCTGTAGATTAAGGGTTTTACTGACTATTTTGGATTTATTCATAGTCACTCTATGGGTGAATTCAAAATAGTTAGAAAATCCTTAAGATGCAGTGGCTTAGGCATTCAAAGTAGATTTAACTGAGTTATTTAGGATAAACAGCAAACTAATTCAGCAATCTGGTAAAATCATTGTATAAGGCAATACTCATCAGCATAACCAGGAGCATCACTCCAATTTTAACACCAATTTCCTGTATTGACTCAGATACAGGTGATCCTTTAACCATTTCAACTAAATAAAAAAATAAATGTCCACCATCCAGCATGGGAATAGGCAGCAGATTAATAACTCCAAGACTTAAGCTCACAATAGCCAGAAAGCGTAAAAAATTCTCAAAGCCCAATTGAGCGGAATGACCAGCCACTTCAGCAATGGTAATAGGGCCGCTGATATTTTTTAATGATGCTTCACCGATGATTATTTTACCTAACATTGTCACAGTTAGCACTGATAAATCCCAGGTTTTTTCTATTCCCCTGGGAATGGCCGAAAAAATACCGTATTGCTGGACAGTAAACATGGATTCCGGCAGGGGTGTTACTGATTCCGGACGCACGCCTATACGTCCGATCGTCTTATTCGCCTGCTTAACTTCACCAATAGTAAGATCCAGCGTTAAAGTATTATTATTTCTTATAATATCAACTAAAATATCCTGACCGGGCTTAGTGATAACAAAGCGCACTAAATCCCGCCAGTGATGCACCTCCAGCTCATGCTGTTGATTTCTTATTGCAACGATTTGATCACCTGCCTGAATGCCGGCAGAAAGCGCTGGAGAATCCGGGCTGACTTCGCCTATAATCACCTTTTCAACAGGTAACTTAATGTCTAAACCGATAATTTCCTGCAGTTGAGAAGGTTCTACTTCTTTTTCAAGTTTTTCCAGGTGAAAATAAAGGCTGCGCTGATCAGACAACTTGATATCCGCAGTCCTGCGTTCAATAAACGCACTTAATAATTGTTCATAAACAGCACTCAGAGTAGGCGTTTCTTTTCCATCGACAGAAACAATCTGATCGCCGCTGCGCAGTCCGGACTCCCAGGCCAGTGACTGGGTATCCAGATTTCCCATAATCGGCTTAACACCCTGAATACCAATAACAAACATCAGCCAAAAGGCAAATACTGAAAAAATAAAGTTAACCAAAGGGCCTGCGAAAACAATAGCAAAGCGGGCGTAAACTGATTTCTGATTAAATTCTCTATGACGTTCGTGTTCAGCAACTTCACCTTCTCTCTCATCAAGCATTTTAACGTAACCGCCCAGAGGAATACTGGCAATCACAAATTCGGTATTATCTTTTTTCCCGCGGAAGCGAAACAGTGGTTTTCCAAAGCCGATAGAAAAACGTAAAACTTTAACAT
This sequence comes from Pseudomonadota bacterium, assembly GCA_030632745.1. GTDB lineage: Bacteria > Pseudomonadota > Gammaproteobacteria > GRL18 > GRL18 > GRL18. The sequence goes on from DAOVUE010000005.1 coordinate 1,452, forward strand.
CCAGTTTTCGAGCAACCCAAAAATGCCCAAACTCATGAATTGCAACCAGCAAAGCAATGGTAAAAATAAAGGCGGGTATTGTAAAGAAAAGATTATTCATAAACTACTAAAAAATTCTCATTAAAATAAATTGTAGGGGTGTGAAACCCTTCCTTAGGGAACTACTGCTCACAAAAATTGACGGCAAGCTGTCTTGCCTGAGCATCTGCAGCGATAATAATTTCCAGCGTTTCAGCTTTCTGATGCTCAAGCTGATTTAATGTATGTTCAACAACACTGGAGATTCTGGTAAAGGAAATTTTCTCTCGCAAAAAAAAGTCCACAGCAATTTCATTGGCAGCATTCAAAATAGCAGGAGCCGTACCACCCGCACGTAAAGCATCATAAGCCAGTTTAAGACAAACAAAACGGGAAAAATCAGGAGCTTCAAAATCCAGGTGCGCTGCTTGAAAGATATCCAGTGGCGCAACACCTGACTCCATTCTTTCCGGCCAGGCCATTGCGTGTGCAATGGGTGTGCGCATATCAGGATTACCTAATTGTGCCAAAACTGAACCGTCGCTATAGGACACCATTGAGTGAATAATGCTTTGCGGATGAATGACAACCTGAATATCATCCGCAGTCGCATTAAACAGCCAACTGGCTTCAATCACTTCCAGACCTTTATTCATCATAGTAGCAGAATCAACTGAAATTTTTCTACCCATTTCCCAGGTCGGGTGGGCACAGGCCTGATCCGGCGTCACATGATGAAGTTGTTCCAGGGTTTTATGCAGGAAAGGCCCTCCAGAGGCGGTCAATAATATTTTTTCAACACCGGATGATTGTAGAATATCAGCCTGAGCGTTTTTGGCAGCAGCATCCGCTAATTTTGCCGGCATAGACTGAAATATTGCATTATGTTCACTATCAATAGGCAATAATGTCGCACCATTTTCTCTCACTGTCTGGAGAAATAAATCTCCCGACATCACCAGAGATTCTTTATTGGCCAATAAAATTCTTTTGCCTGCCTGTGCAGCCGCCAGTGAGGAATTAAGACCGGCCGCTCCTACTATGGCAGCCATCACATAATCAACCTGCTCATGCTCAGCCACTTCGTCAAGTGCCTTAACACCTGAAAGCACCTGAATATGACGCGTCGAAGCTGATTCTTTTAAGCGCTGCTGCAATTCATTCGCAGAAGTGACGTCAACCATCACAGCAATTTCAGGTAAAAATTGCTGACATTGCTGATAAAGACGATCGACATTCTTATTTGCAGTCAGAGCAAAAGCACGAAATCGTTGTGCCTGCCTGGAAATGACATCCAGCGTACTGCTTCCTATGGAACCCGTAGCTCCTAAAATTGCAACATTTATCATAATGATTTTCTCATGCACTCATGCACTAAGGAATGATGCATTTATTAAGACACAGTCAGCATCGTTTTCCAGGTTCAAAGTTTGTAAAGCTGTGAAATTGCAATTAAGAAAATGGGCACAGCAGCTATCACACCATCAATACGATCCAGCATGCCGCCATGTCCCGGTAATATTTTACCACTGTCTTTAACACCAGCCTGGCGTTTAAACATACTTTCCATTAAATCACCAATCACAGAAAATATCACAGTGGCAAAAGTAATAATCATAATATTTGCATAATCCTGAAAACTGCCCTGATAGATCATTGTGCAGATAGAGGCAACACTAACGGACAGAATTAATCCACCATAGACACCTTCCCATGATTTCCCCGGACTAATTTTAAGCGCCAGTTTTTTCCTGCCGAAACGCCTGCCGGAAAAATAAGCACCCGTATCTGCAGCCCAGATAAGCATCATACAAAATAACAGGATATAAGGCCCCTTAATCGTTTGCTGTGCAAACTGAAGCCCTTCAATTGCATGAATAGAAATCAAAGCATACCAGGTTAATAATAATAAGATGATCCCCATAATAGCACTAATTGCCGGCTTATCTTTCCAGAGAAAAGCACTTTGAGGATATTTAAAAACCAGAATTGCATTAAAAAACCAGAAAACCGCCGCAATCAGATTCATTAAATCGGGTGACAATAGAAAATTAATTAACCATAACGAATAAAGGATGGTAGCGACAATGGCCACAAAAGCCATTTTGGTTAATAGTGTAGGGAAGCCGGCAAGCCCGGCCCACTCATAGGCAGCTATTAGTATTACCCCTCCCATAACCAGTGCAAAAAAATCATTGGATAAAAATAAGATGCAATAGAGTGTAAATGGAAATAAGACCAAAGCGGTCATAATTCTTAGCTTTAACATATAATTATTCTGCTTGCTTTTAATATATTACTTTTTTAATGAGGTCAGCTGATCGCCCGTACGGCCAAAACGTCTTTGTCTGGAAAAAAAGGATTGAATAGCCTTTTCAAAAATTTTTTTATCAAAATCAGGCCATAATGTGTCGGTAAAATAAAATTCACAATAGGCCAGTTGCCAGATAATAAAATTACTGATTCTTTTTTCACCACCGGTGCGAATAAATAAGTCAGGTTCCGGCATGGTTCGCAGAGATAAATGATCTTCTATCATAGACTCATCAATATCATCAATGCTTATTTCACCCTGTTCAACTTTATGTGCAATCTGACGAGCAGCCTGAGTGATATCCCAACGACCGCCATAGTTAGCTGCAATATTAAGAATCAAGCCGGTATTATCAGCACATAGAGCAATTGCTTCATTGACAAGCTGTTGAATTTTTTCAGAAAAAGCAGACAGATCTCCGATAATACGTAATTGGACATTATTTTCATGTAATTTTTTTACTTCACGAGTCAATGCACTGGCAAATAACTCCATCAATAGAGTGACCTCTTGTTTGGGTCTGCGCCAGTTTTCACTGCTAAAAGCAAAAAGGGTGAGAACTTCTATGTTTTGTTCTACACAACTGCCGACTATTTTTCGAACGGTATTTAATCCCGCTTTATGCCCGGCAAAACGAGGCATAAAACGTTTTTTTGCCCAACGCCCATTTCCATCCATAATAATACAGATGTGTTTTAACCGATTTCCTATGGAACGTGTCGGGTTATCAGCAGGCATAATCAGATTTCCATCAAATCCTTTTCTTTAGTAGTGATAAGCTGATCTATTTCTTTAATATATTTATCTGTCAATTTCTGAACATCATCCTGTGCACGACGTTCTTCATCCTCAGATATTTCTTTTTCTTTCTCCAGATCTTTCAGGGTACTGTTAGCATCTCTGCGAATATTTCGTATAGCCACTTTAGCATTTTCGCCTTCATGGCGTACTACCTTTGTTAAGCCCTTGCGTGTTTCTTCTGTTAAAGCAGGAAGCGGGATGCGAATTAGCTCACCACTGGTGGCAGGATTCAAACCCAGATCGGAAGTTAAAATTGCTTTTTCTATAACCGGTGTCATCTTTTTTTCCCAGACCTGAACCGATAGAGTTCTGGCATCAAGAACGGAGACATTTGCAACTTGATTTAAAGGTGTTGGACTGCCGTAATAATCCACAGTAATACTGTCCAGCAAACTGGTATGAGCCCTTCCGGTTCTTACTTTCATTAAATCATGTTTAAGTGATTCTATACTCTTTCTCATGCGACTGGCAGCATCACTATTAATTTCTTTAATCATTATAATTCCTCTGACTTCTAAGTAACTTAACAATTCCACCATCATTGTGTAGTTGTTATGTTACTACACAAGATGGTGATCAAATTTAAGTTTGGCTGATGGCTCTTTTTTATTAAGAGTATCTTATTCAACCTTTTTTATTCAACCAAGGTACCTTCCGGCTCTCCCTGAATGATTTTCTCAAGAGCACCTTTCTTGGTCATGTTATAAACTCGAATAGACATTTTATGATCACGGCATAATACAATAGCCGTAGCATCCATGACATTTAATTTTTTATCTAAAACTTCATCGAAGCTGAGCGTATGATAAAGCGTAGCAGTTGCGTTTTTTACGGGGTCATCAGTATAAACGCCATCAACTTTAGTTGCTTTAACCACTATATCCGCTTCAATTTCAATACCACGCAGGCTGGCAGCAGAGTCTGTAGTAAAAAAAGGATTACCCGTCCCTGCAGCAAAAATAACGACCCGGCCTTTCTCAAGATGACGAATAGCCCGACGGCGAATATAATCCTCACATACCTGATGTATGGGTAATGCGGACATTACTCGTACTGGAACATCATTTTTTTCTAATGCATCCTGTAAAGCCAGTGAATTAATCACTGTGGCCAGCATGCCCATATGATCGCCCGCGACCCGATCCATACCGGACGCAGCTAAACCTACACCGCGAAAGATATTGCCGCCGCCAATCACGAGACCCACTTGAATACCTTGTTCGATAAGACCTTTTACTTCTCCGGCAACATAAGTCAGCACCTGAGGATCAATACCAAAATTCTGATCCCCCATTAATGCTTCACCACTGAGCTTTAACAGGATTCTTTGATATTTTGCACTCATAGACGCTTCCTTAATGTTGTTTAATTTAGTATTTTGACCTTATCATCATTGTTATAAAGCGGGCCATTTAACTCCGAACCCGGACAGGCAAAATTATCAGCTGCCAATCTGAGCCATAACTTCTGCAGCAAAATCTTCCTGCTTCTTCTCCATGCCTTCACCCACTTCCAAACGGGTAAAGCCAAGCACAGTTGCTCCGGCATCATTCACTAATTTTTCAACGCTAATATCAGGATTTTTAACAAAAGCCTGTCCCATTAAAGTATTATCTTTAATGAAGCGTTTGATTTTACCTATAACAATTTTATCAATGATTTTTTCAGGTTTACCGCTATTAGCAGCTTCAGCCGCGGCAATTTCTTTCTCTTTTGCTAACTCAGCGGCATCAAGGGAAGACTCATCCAGCCCCTTAGGATTACTGGCAGCAACGTGCATAGCAACATCTTTAATTAATGTTTCATCGCCATTCTGCATATCAACAACAACACCGATTTTTGTTCCGTGTAAGTATGCACCTAATTGGCCTTCTGTTTCAAACGTAACAAAACGACGCACAGACATATTTTCACCAATTTTTGCAATCATGGTTTTCAATACGATATTAATCGTTTCGCCGCCATCCTGCAAAGGCATTTCCAGCAATGTCGCAACATCTGCAGGAGAATCGCTCATAATACGTTTTGCTACAGCGCTTGCAAAATCCCCAAATTCATCACCCATGGCAACAAAGTCAGTTTCACAGTTTACTTCCAGCATCACACCTTGTTTGCCGTCGTCACTGAATTCAGCCACAACTTTACCTTCAGTTGCAATACGTCCTGCTTTTTTATCAGCCTTTGCCAAACCAGTCTTACGCATATGATCAACTGCTGCTTCTATATCACCCTCTGTCTCTACCAGTGCTTTTTTGCACTCCATCATGCCCGCGCCAGTACGGTCACGTAATTCTTTAACCAAAGCGGCTGTAATTGCCATTTTATTAACCTCTATAATCCAAAAAACGGGCAGGTTCGATGACCTTTCAGTCACCGTTTTTCCTGCCCGAGAGTAGTAGTGTTATTAGTCTATTTTAATTAAGATGCTTCACTTTCAGTCGTTTTTGTATCCACTTCAACAAAATCATCTGAAACTGCCTGTACATTGGCAGCTTTAGCATCCAGAACAGCTTCTGCTGCTGTATCTACATACAAATTAATGGCTCGAATTGCATCATCATTACCGGGGATAATATAATCAACACCCTTGGCCTGATTATTAGTATCAACCACACCAATAACAGGAATACCCAACTTATTAGCTTCCTGAACTGCAATTTTTTCATGACCCACGTCAATAACATAAATGGCAGAAGGCAACGAGTTCATCTCTTTAATACCACCGAGACTTTTCTCTAATTTTTCCATTTCACGGGAATTCATCAGAGCTTCTTTTTTAGTCAAGGTATTAAATGTTCCATCAGCCGATGCTTTCTCTAAATATTTTAAACGTTTAATCGATTGCTTAACTGTTTTAAAGTTAGTCAGCATACCACCTAACCAGCGATGATTAACATAAGGCATACCACAGCGTAAAGCCTGTTCTTTCACTGCCTTTCCAGCCGCACGTTTAGTGCCGACAAATAATATTTTTCCACGTTTAGCAGCGATTTGACCAATGAAGTTCATTGCATCATTAAACATAGGCAATGATTTTTCTAAATTGATAATATGAATTTTGTTACGATCACCAAAAATATATTGTGCATTTTTTGGATTCCAATAACGGGTACGGTGACCGAAATGTACGCCTGCTTCTAGCATTTGACGCATTGTGACTTTTGCCATGATATTTTCCTTGTATATAAGGGATGAGGCTGAACACAAGTACCAATCTTGCTTGATTTCAAGCAAGATTGGTACTTTAATAAATGCATCATTCCTAAGGGTTCGATTGTCCAAACATCCCATAAACCAACCTGATTTTTCACCCTTGCTGTCTACTATTTTAAAGCAGTAAGCGTGTCCAGGCACCCGAATTTATGTGTCGATATTAGGTCAGAATTCAGCAAAACCATTCGCAAGCGTTTGATTTAAAAATATAAATCAAAAACTGTCGGATAATTCTGCAACTATTTACAACTCAATGCCTGCTGCTGCTCACGCATAACAAGGCGAGCGTATTATTCCACAAAAGCATAAAAACAACAAGAAATAGAAAAAAATTAGCTGAGGCCATAGATTCTATTAAAACCCTTTACAGGTTACTTCAATATATCACATAATAATCCTTAATATCTTATCAAAACAGCTTTTCTTCGCTACGGTGTCTATTCCAGGACAGGCTCCGAATCATTGTGTTCAGGCAGGTTTTCATTAATTAGCCGGTTTAATTCTTAAGATTTTACCACTATCTGTTGAGAGATAAATCCACCCTTCAGGACTTTCTATAACACATCTGATACGTTCATCTAAACTTTTTAATAAACGCTCTTCACCCACAGCCTTTGAATTTTTGTTGATGATGATTCGATTAAGATGTTTTAATTTTAATGCACCTGCAAATAGATTTCCTTGCCACTGAGGAAAAGCTTTACCTGAATACAGCATTAAACTACCGGGAGCTATAGAAGGCACATAATATTTAACAGGTTGCTCCATACCCTTTTTATGTGTACTTTCACCTACAGCAATAGGACCCCAATATTCTTTACCATAAGAGATTATCGGCCAGCCATAATTTTTACCCGGAAGTATCAGATTGATTTCGTCTCCACCTCTTGGACCATGCTCTATTGACCAAAGACGATGGGTATTTTTATCATAAAAAAGCCCCTGGGGATTGCGATGACCATAACTCCATATTTCTGACAGTATATTATTATCATTGATAAAGGGATTGTCATCCGGAACACTACCATCACGATTTAATCGTAAAATAGAACCGGCATGATTTAATAGATTTTGAGCATTGGGACGATGACCCCTATCACCAATAGAGAAGAAGACATGACCTTGTTCATCAAAGGTAATACGACTGCCATAATGGTAGTTGGTTGTTCCTGATGATTGACTCACTAAAATATCTTGCCAGTGATGTAATTTGTCTTTTTTGAGTTTAGCTCTGGCCAGGGTAGTTGCACTTTTATCACCAATTTGTTTACTATAGGTGAAATATATCCAGCCTGTTTGAGCATAATCATCGGGTATAGCCACATCCAGCAGACCCGCTTGCCCACTATGATAAACAGAAGGGGGGTTTTTTAGCCAGGTCAGTTTGTTTTGTTTGGGATTAACTAAGCCGGCTTTACCATTTCTTTGTGTAAAGATTATTTCATCATTGTTTAAAAAAGCCATGCCCCATATAACACCTAAACCATTAACCACTTCTTCTATGTCAAAATTATTGGCTTTATCCTGATAAATAACATTGGATGCTTTCACTATTATATGAAGAGTAAAGAACAAACAAAAAATGATTATAAATTGAATGTATTTACGGCTTATCATTTGTATAAATCCTTAATTTGGATAGACAACGTATAAAAAACAGGCCTATTTGATTGCAGCTTATGTTAACATTAATACGAATTAATAATATATCCTACTGATACATATTAATACCTAATTTATAAAGGATTTTCATCCTTAACTTGAAAAATTCGCCTGGTTTTTCTATGCTTTAGACAATTTTAAAATTGTCTCTTTTGGAGCCCGACATGAAAGCAATAAATTTAATCGTCATTTTATTGATAATCCAGATAATATCCCCTACCCTGTCTCTTGCCAATCCACCTCCAGCCTATGAAGGCAGAAGGCTCTATGTTTCTTATTGTCAATTATGTCATGGTACTGACGGCAAAGGAGATGGTGCGTTAGCAAAAGCGATGGGGATTAAGCCGGCCGATTTAACCACTACAGTGCGTTCCAGAAGTGATACTATTTTAACAAAAATTATTAGCGGCAACGGCCGGCAAACTATTACCGGCAGAGATCGCCACAACATACTCAGTGATGCCATGCCCGAATGGAAAGATATCTTTACTGCTGCACAGATTAAATCACTTATTGCCTATTTGCGTTTTATCGGCAGTGCAAAACATGAGCTTATGGGCGACCCCAAGGTAGGTTTTGAACTCTATCAGCAATATTGCCAGGTATGTCATGGTGTCGAAGGTGATGGCGACGGCATTATGACCCGCTTAATGGGTATCATGCCTATGGATCACACCAATCCAAATGAAACCAATCGCCTCAGCAATCAGGATCTGGCCAAAAGCATCCTGGAGGGTAAGGGCAGATTTATGCCGGCATGGCATAATATTCTAAGCCAAAGTGATGTTGAAGCATTGATCAGCTATATTCGCCTGCTGTCACACTGAACAGGAAAATATTAGAAAGTCTTTAGTCGTTCCTATGCTTCAGCATAGGAATCAGATTAACAAGTAAATTTATCCTTCATTTACGATGATTTGGCCAGTTGATTTTCATATTGATATTGAAAAAGTTTAATGCCTTCTAAATCAAAGCGCTGTTTCAGGGCAAGGCGTATTTCTCTGCCGACCTGCCATTGTGACTGAGGAGCTGTTTTAACACGGAATTTAACTTCTATTCCAGTCGGCGTAAAGGCATTAATGCCCAGCAATGCAACATCACCTAATATATCATCCACCAAATCAGGTGCTGACCGCAATTCACTGACAACCTCTCGAATCAGAGAAAAGACCTGATCAATATCCTGCTTCACATCGATATGAAAATTAATGGCTGAATTCGCATAGCCCTTGCCGTAATTAACCACCGATTGAATATCACCATTGGGTACATAAACAATATTACCGTCATAATTGCGTAATTTGGTAAAACGAAGATTAATATCTTCAACATTACCTGAATGCTGGCCAACAGAGATAAAATCATCGATTTTATATTGCCCTTCAAGTACTAAAAAAATACCTGAGAAAATATCTTTAATAAATTGCTGGGCGCCGAAACCAATTGCAACACCAAATATACCGGCTCCTGCAAGAGTGTGAGTTGAATTAAAACCAAATAACTCAAGGATCAAAAAAATGCCGATAGCAATCATCAATATTGATATTGACCAGCCAAAAATTCTTAAGAAGGTTCGTGTCCTCAACGTTCTAATAGAATGCCGTTTAGCACCCTGATAAATTAACCATTTGTCAAGCAAGTCAAACAGTTTATCTTTTACAAATAATCCTATCAGCATTAGCAGGATAATAACGCCCACGATTAATGCTTTTTTTCTAGGGCTATAGCGTTTATTTTTTTCCAGTGCTAAACTACTAAGCTGTTGTTTTAACAGTTCAATTTCATCCTGCTGCTGTGATGATCTTGCAAGTTCTTTAGTAGCTTTATCATTTTTTATTTTTAACTGATCTTTTAAAGCCTGATATTCTTTTTCCAGCTGCTTAGACTGTTGCTTTAATTCATGAACAGCAGCTTTTGAGTGCAGTTTTTCAGTGTCTTTTATCTTTGTTTTTGTTTCTTCCAGCTGCTTCTCTACATTATCAACCTTATCTTGAATAGCCTCCTTTTCAAGCAGTGCTTTCTGACCTGCTACAACGCTTTTGCTGACATCTTTTTTTTTGTCTTCCAGTATCGTTTGGGTTGAATCACTGAGTTCATTGAGTTGTTTTCTATCCAGCACATCAACATTGACAGGAGTTTCTTTATCTTTGCTGTCTTTACTGTCTTTGTCCTTTTTATCTGGGGTGGTGGTGACTACTTTTTTTACTTCTTCAGGCGTTATCTGTGCTTCTGCTATAAGCACTACAGACAGCAGAAAAAATAATAATGATATTAAAAATAAAATTCGTTTCATTGACTAACTCTTATCAAACATGATCAGCCTTGAGCGAATAAAAAGTTGCCGCTGTCTTATTTGCTATTCTTTTTATATAAAGAGAATGTTAGCAAAGCGGCAGCAGAAAATTTCATTTGGCTGAGGGCTCTTATAAAGATTATATTCAGGAAATATCGGAAAAATACAAAATCCCTAACTAAAATAGCCCAGTATAGTTTGTATTAAGACCACATTGACTAAATCAACAAAGAACGCACACACCAGAGGGACGATAACAAAGGCCAGATGGGATGGACCATAACGTTGAGTAACGGCTGTCATATTGGCCATGGCCGTTGCTGTTGAGCCCAGTGAGATACCGCCAAAGCCGGAACAGATAACGGCGGCATCATAAGTGCGCCCCATAATTTTGAAAATAACAAAAAGTGTTATGGAGGCCGCAATAACAAACTGAGCGGTGATAATGGCCAGAATAGGTCCTGCAAGATCAGCAATAACCCACAATTGCATACTCATTAATGACATTGACAGGAATATACCCAGTGAAATATCAGCGATAAGTGCCATAGCCGTCTTCTTCGCACGCCAGTCCAGCCAGGTAAACTTGTTTGCC
>DAOVUE010000082.1 GCA_030632745.1 Pseudomonadota bacterium
ATAAAAAGTAATACAATCAAAATAGATATATTTTTAAAAACAAACATTTAAGTGTCCTTTAAATTAAATTAAGGGTCAATTATAGAGAGAATATTGAAATGAAGCAATGTTCACAATTGGCGCCTTTTATTATTTATTTAATTTGCTTCGGTTTTAGTTGTTTTTTGCAGTAAATGGCCAATATCGCTCAAGTACTTGTAGAGCAAGAATGACATATACACCGGCTAATGACATTAAAGCAACCCGTGTAAAAAATAGAGAAGTGAAGTTTTTATCTTCTCCCATACTGCCATTAAATAGTATGATCATTGCCACTAAGGCAGATGAATAATATTTTGCATCGGGTCTGCCGGAAAAAATAAGTGAAGAAAAGACTAAGGCAACTAAAAAGAATAACAGCATAAACATATAATATTCTGGTACAGCAACCAGTAGCCAGTAAAAAATATAAGCGACAGCACCACCAATCAATGTGGAAATAATAGAATTACTTATAGCTTGCTTGCCTTTGCTGAGATCAGGAGACAAAGTAAAAATGGCCGCATTAATCATGACCAGGATATAATCCGTTAATTGAAAGGCAATAAAAAGTATGGCGATGGGAAATGCCACTATAGTGCTTTTCAGGGCCAGATTGGCTGCCACAGGTACATAGCCCTTATGCATTGGCTGTGCTTTAGGAATTATCTGCGTTTCTGGATCAGGCACCAGAAAATGAGCCAGAAAGATTAACCACACAGCCACCCAGCCGGACCATACAAATCCAGTAGAAACTCCAACGGCCAGGACTCCATGGATATTAGCCATCATAGGCATCAGCAGTATAGAAATCAGCAATATCAGAACGAACCAGAAGGGGCCGCCACGATTAATAAGATAATAAGTATGAAATAATAACAGGCCGAATATCAGCAGAAAAACAAAGGGAATGGGCAGTAAATAGAGTGTAATAACCACTCCAATAGCCACCGCCACCAGAGTCTGCAGCATATTTCTAAAACCCTGATATAAACTGGGTCTGGGAAAAGGCAGAGATAAAAAAACAACCGTAAATACAGGGGTCAGCATTGCCAGAGGCCAATTAATGGCGTAAGCCAGGGCCATGGCAATGGTTGATCCAATAGACAGTCGTAAAATCCTGACTGCTTTTGCATCCTGCAAAACTTCCAGCCAGCCTGCTTTCAGCTTTTTAAAAGGATTATATGTTCCTTCAATACCCATTGACACTTCTCTAGTAGACACTTCTCTAGTAGACATAGGAAAGCCAGCTTAAGATGCGAATCCAAATCCAGCCAAAGCTATTGATAACAAAATTATTGCTGGTATAGACCTGAGCATCAGCCTGTCCGCCCACTCTCAGCTGACCTTTAGGATAATCACCTTCAACAAATTTAATGTTCACAGGAAAACGTTGTGAGTCTCGCAGCCATCCGGTTTTTCCTTTAACTGTCACGAGTTGTCCTGCTTCACCTGATGAGCTGTCATCGACTGCAAAACCAATGCTGCTGACCTTACCTTTAAAAATCTTTCCGGGTACAACATCCAGAGCCAGGTCAACTCTATCCCCGATTTTAATATTGGCAATACTATTCTCACGAAAATCTGCTTTGACCCACACGCTTTCAAAATCGACAAAGGTCATTAAAGGGGTTCCAACACTGGCATATTGACCTTCATTGATCACCAGATTGGTGATGCCGCCTTTTGTCGGTGCAATAACCGTCGTTCTGGCCAGGTCAATCTGTGCTTTTTTTAATGCCGTTATGGCTGATCGAATCTTAGGGTTATCATTACCTTCCTGCCCTAATTGCTGCTCACTTTTTTCAAGTTCAGCCTGAGCACTGACTACCAGCGTTTTTGCCTGCTCTATTGCAGCTCTTGCTTTATCTCCATCGGATACGGGTAAAATTTTATCCTTTTCCAGCTCAAATACCCGTTTACTTTGTGTATTAACATATTCAAGATTAATTTTAGCTTCAACTACTTTGGCCTGTGCTGTAGCTACTGCAGCAGTACTGGCTCCAATTTCCTGTCCGGCGAGCTCCAGAGCAGACTCAGCAGTCTCCCGGGCTAATAGATAATCAGAGGGATCAATTTTAAATAATATATCACCTGCTTTGACCACCTGATCTTTTTCAACATTTATATCTATGATATTACCTGCTACCTGAGGCACAATGGGTATAACATAGGCCTGAACTCTAGCCTGATCGGTCCAGGGCGCAAGACGGTCAGTGATCAGGTATACCACAAAGAGTGTAATGGCGATGTAAAGAACAATTTTGGTTACTCGATGCACGGGATCATTTTTTGCCTTATCTTCCTGAGTCGATGTTTCAGCTTTTGATTCATCTGCCTGAGGTTGTTTCTTTTTGATTTCTTCACTCATGTGTTTTCCTGTTAATTATTATTTGCCTGTGATTCTGACATTTTTGCACCCACCAGACTGGATACAACAATAGCCATATAAAAGACACCGACCACTGCTTCCATATAAACAAGGAAGCGGGCTATTGGTGATACAGGCAATAAATCACCAAAACCAAGTGTTGTCAGGGTTACGAAGCTGAAATACACAAAGTCCGAAAAATTTTGTTTCCAGTTTGTTACTTCAATACCTGAGAATGAATCGGGAATAAACTCTGCCAGCAGCAAATAAAGCATTGCCCAGATAAGGCCTAAGAGTAAAAAAATACAAATAGAACCGATGATACTATTGCTGGTTACCTGACCTGCAAATAGTGCCTGTTCAACTGCCGGCTTTAATGTCACAAGAAAAAAGCATAACAGTAATAGAGTATGAATAAATTCATACTCTTCTTTATCTAAAAAAAGAACAATCATAGAGATTATTACAGTGGCAAACAGCAGACCCAGGCCGGTATTAAAAAGATAGTTAGTGGAACGGATACTCCATATACCGGACATCATGGTAATAATAGTTGCTACTAAGACCAGGCTTTGTCCCAGACCAGACATAAACTGATCAACGCAGGCACCACTGAAGAGTAGAAAAGTAAGGCCCGCTAACAGGTAAATAAAATTGTCTTTTTCAGACATTTTATGTTTCATAAATCTTTCTCTCAATTATCATTTGACTACTATCTTTCCTGTTTATCTTCCACTACTTCTTCACCATCTGTCAGCCAATGTGTATAAAGCATATACCCTATAGCCAAAACTATGGCTCCGGTAAATAAACCCAGTATTCCAGACATAATCATCCCACCAATGGCACCCAGCAAAATCACCAGCATAGGTATATCCATACCACGCCCCATAACAAAAGGTTTTAATATGCCATCAAGGATACCGCCAAACACACTCCAGACAGTAAACAGTACCAGTGTTATGGTTGAAATATCTTCTAAAGAAAATACATAGATAATTACGGGTAGGATTACTATAAAAGGGGGTAATTGTGCAATAGATAGAATCAGGACTAATAGAGCCCATAGTCCTGCACCAGGCACATCAACCGCCCAAAAACCAAGTCCGACAAAAGTAGCCTGAACTATACCAATACCAATTACTCCTTGTGCAACACTGCGTATGGTTGCTCCGGATGTGGTTATAAATTCAACGCCATGTTTAGGTGAAAGCCTGGAAGCTAAACTTTGTACTGCTTTAATACTACCTTCAGCATTAACCATTAAGACTCCGGCAATAATAATAGAAATAAAGAATAGCAGCACGCCGGCACCACCGCCCATAACAGCAGAAAATACAGTTTTGCCCATTGCCTTTAATTGTGGAGTGAATTTTAAGATAGCTTCATCAATATTGGCTGATGCCAAATACCAGGCAGAATAGACTTTCTCACCTATTAATGGCCATTCCTTAACATCCATAGAAGGTGGAGGGACTTTTAAAGAACCTGCTTCTAATGCCTTTGATAAACTTTGGGCACCTTCAATCATTGAGCCTGAAAGCATAAACACCGGAGTTAATAATAAGGCTAAAGCAACAAGAGTAAAAATGGTACCGGTCAAGCCTCTACGTCCGTTAAGCTTTCCCAGCATCATCTGATACAGCGGATATAAAGAAACAGCAATAACTACAGCCCAAACCACCGGGATAATAAAAGGTTGAATGATACTGAAGCACCAGTAAAAAAGTAATAATAAAACACCCAGCTTTACGGTGATATTGATAACATTCTTTTCTACTTGTTCATTGAGTGTATTTTCAGACTGATTGCTCATGCTTAATCCTTAAATTTTTATTATTCAGCATCGTATTTTATTAATACTGAACTGAGTATAATCCAGCTTTAGCAAAAAGCCAGTTTTTCCTGTAGTGACTTTTTTCAGTCAGACAGGGCAGATACAAAGAAGTGAGTATTATAAACATTAACTCACTCATCAAAGTGGAAAAGAGCAAAAATCTTTACCACTTTACGACAGATGATATAAAAACTTTTTACTTATCCAGTTCGCAGTACTTACAACATTACGTTGTTTCAGGCTTCAGCCACACCATAAATAAATTATATCCCAGCACCATAATAACTGCACCGATAAATAGGCCGACAATGCCGGACAACATCATACCGCCGATAGCGCCGACAAATATAACCGCCATGGGTGCATCCACACCTTTGGCCAGTAAGATGGGTTTTAATACATTATTTAATAAACCCACACCTATATTCCACACTAAAAAGGCAATTGCCATTCCAGTACCTGTACTTGAATCAGAAAATACATAGATAGAAATAGGTATTAAAACCAGTAAAATATCAATTTGAACTATGGCCAGGATTAGACAAATAAAGGCCAGTACTCCGGCGGCGGGTATATCCATCACCATAAAACCCAGACCTGCTAGAATGGACTGGATAAATGCAATGCCCAGAATGCCTGTGACGACACTATTAACCGTTGATAATGAAAGTTCGGTTAGTTCTATACCTCTGCCTCCGGCAACCCGATCAAATATAACCACAAAAGTCTCTTTAACTCCCTTGCCTGACACCATAAAAACACCGGCTATAATAATGGAAAAGATGAAAATAAGTATATTTAAACTGGCACCCGCCGCGGTTGATAATACCCATTTGGCAAAAGATTTTAGTTCAGAATTATAACGGCCAAATGCTGCCTTAGGGTCTTGTGATGCCTGAGTCCAGAATTTACTGACTTTTTCTCCAATCAAAGGCCAGTCGGCAACACTTTCAGGTGGAGGTGAAATTTCCAGCTTATCATTTTCAATATGCTCTGAGAGAGTTTGAGCATTCTCGATTAATGCTCCGGAAATAAGTACGGCTGGTGTGATAAGTATAAATAACATTGCAATTGTTATAATCGTTGCTGCCCAGCCGGCACTGAGTCCGGTCTTATCCTTTAGCCATAAAAAGACAGGATAGGTTCCGATGGCAATAATCCCGGCCCATACAATAGGGCTGATAAAAGGTTTTGCAATCTGGAAACACCACAGCCCCAGGAGGGCAATCAAGGCTATTTGAATAGCCGTTTCAATTGTTGTTGATTTATTGTCTGTCATTTAAGCATCCTTGTTTTATTTAGTTTTATTCTTATTCTTTATCCGGTTGGAATAGTCACCAGAGGTAAGCCTTCTGTGCCGCCTGTTTCTGTCAGAGAAAAAATAACCATAAGAAAAGCAAAAGCACGTTTTGATTTAAAGTCCCTGTCATCAATCCAGAACCAGTAATCCCGATATTTGACTGCTGTGAAGGCATATTCCGGCCTCTCAAGACTATGCTGAATATTAAGGATCTTCCAGTTTTTACCATTTTTATCTTTCATTTCTAAAGCAGCAACAGTTCGACCACTGTTAATATGCTCTTCTGGCACATCTATCTGAGTTGCCAGTGTGATCATAATCTGCAGAAGAGAATTCGTCAGCATGGCAATTTCCTGCTTGTCTTTAGCAACAGATCCATAAGAAACCCTGATTTCGCGCGTACCTGCTTTTAGGCCCAACAGGGTATTAAGCTCCTTAAATTTATTTTTTATTTCAAGAGTAATTTTTTTATCATAGAAAAACAGGATGGTTGAATCCTGTCCACTTTTATTTTTTAATAAGCGCATCCCCACGGCACCTGATTTTTGGATATCTCTCAATAAACCAACCACCCGGTAGTAGTCCTGACTTCCTTCGCGTTGATTCGCTCCGGCTGCCATTTTACTCTGCAGTCCATTAATGGAACTGGTTGTTAATGGTAAAATCAAGTCTGCTGCCCAGCCGGATTGCATAAGAAACATGATTGCCTTGGGTGGAATGGGTGTCATAAAATTTTTATTGAAGTTTTTACCGGTAATAGGAACATAAGTAATGGTGGGTCGGTCAGAAAACTTTCCTGAACCTCCCAGTGAAAAAATATCATTACCTGTTATGCTGCTGCCGCCGTTATGAATAGCATTTAGATTCACCGTACTTTCTAAAGTATAACCACTGACAATCGATGCAACCTCAATAAATAAAGGCATATCTGCATAACGCAATTTGACAATATTGAGCAGCGTTTGCTCTTTCCATGAGTCAGCAATAGCGGTATTATAGTCAAATCGATCGCGTGGAATGGTTTGAGGACCAACACTGCTGCAGGCACTCAAAAAAATAGCGGATAATATGATTATCACTAATGGAAATTTTGTGTTCAATGAGTCGTCCTGTTCATAGTTCTCACCAGATTGTCTTGATATGTATTATTTAATTATAGCATAGGGATTAAATTATGGGCTTCATTAAAACTAGTATTATTGTTCTTATTAAAGGCATCTTTTCACTCCTGTTGCTGCTGGTTATTGTTTCGGCAATCATAATTGCACTGGAAATACAGGTTAATTTAAGTCAGCTTAATAAACCGATAGAAATTGCAGTTGAAAAAGCACTGGATAGAGACTTTTCCATGCAGGGTGATGTTGTCTTAATACCTACTCCATGGCCTACTCTGGAAATGCATGATGTTTCAATTGGTAATCCTGAAGGACAGCAATGGCAGACGGGTAAAGAGCTGG
>DAOVUE010000023.1 GCA_030632745.1 Pseudomonadota bacterium
AATAGGGCAACTATTCGCCTAAAATGATAGCAAAATCTGACTTTGCTATACCCTTTGGGTGCAAAACAGCTTTCCCTCGCTACGGTGTCCATTCTCGGATAAGCTCCTAGCGATTTTTGAGGTAGGTGCCCAGCAGTATCAGAGGTATCATTGATAAGATCAGTGCAGCTGAAAATATAATGATCTGAGGCAGATACCAGACCTCAGGCATTACCCACCAGCCGGTGATCAGCAGGCAGGCACCTGTGATAAAAAAAATACCTGCGGTAATAATCCCGTCTTTTATTGTTTTACAGCCTAGTGCTCGCATTTATCCATTCTGTCTTTTGCCTTAGGCAAAACTGAGAGTAAAAAAGTAGAAACTAATATTATCGGTGCAAGTAATAATAATATAAAACCTGTAAAAACAACAACATGATTCAAATGCCATATTGCCGGTACGACGTTCGCTCCGGCAAGAATAACCAGCACACCGGCAATAAAGAATATCACTGTGGCAATCACGCCTTCGCGCATTGTCTGACAACCTAAAGATAATAACATAATACTCCAGTTCCTCCAGTTTTAGTGTTGCAGAATTTTCTGTGCTGAACCTTTTTCCAGACCAAATTCTTCTTCTATCATGGCATTCCATTTATCCTGTTTAAAGACCTTTTCATCAGGTATTATACGATGCACCAGATTATAATGACATTCAATACAATTCTTGTCTTTAGCATCTTCCAGATGTATTTGTAAGGTATCAGGTCGATCACCATAAATTGCCTGTTTTACATGACAGCGTTTACAGGTGGCTGAATTCCTTTTTTTAAACCATTTGCGTGCACTAAAGGCTGCTTCAGGCAGATGTAATGCATTCACTACCGGATCATCATAATCCGGGCCAAATATTTGATTATATAAATCCTTACTGCCCATAACATGATCCCAGGTAGCAGACAGCACACCTTCCGAAACATGACAATCACCACAACTGGCCCGGACTCCGGATTTCGGTTTATAATGTGTCGAATTTCGATACGGCTCTGCAGCCAGTTCCATGGAATGACAGGAAGTACAAAATTCTTCAGTACTGGTATAGTGGTCAAATTCGATTAAAAACAGAATGAAACCAATACCGCATATACCGCCAAATATCAGAGCAAACAGCACATGCCGGGTAATAAAGGCGGGCAGCAGATCATTAATCTTCATTACTGCTTCCTTTGCCATAACCCAGTATAGGGTTTGCCTTAGCAGGGTGATTTAACCACTGATGATGTTCTGATTCGTTGATATACTGCTTGATCAAGGCATCCCCTTTTTCAGCACCAGCCACTTTACGCACCTGAGGCAGGAACTTGCCGTAAAACAGACTGCCGACATCAGCCATGCCTTTCCAGGTATCGCTGGGACTACCCATCGCCGCTCCATGACGGGCTCGGGTACCGCCTTTATGCCAGAGATTCCAGTAGGAAATTTCCACAGGCTCATCAAAGGGCAATGGTGTGAGTATATTTTCAGCATAAAGTGCCTGCATAATGTCTCGTGACGGCTTGCCGTATTTTTCATTATACAGCTTTACAACCTCATCAAACTGCTTCATAGCATTATTGGCAAAATTTTTACTATGACACTCCAGGCAGGTTTTGGTCATTGCAGCTCGACGTCGTTTAGGTGAAGCAACCGCTTTAACCTTGCCCATAGTACCGTCCATTTTGGAAATGCTTTCACCTTTACGGGGGATTGGATCTGAGCTTGATAGTTCACGTTTTTCGCCATCTGCAAAGATAACCAGATATTGCTGTGTTGATACTGCCTCATTGAGGTTCCAGGAATCACGCATGCCCACATCGTGAGTTGATTTCATTTTACCGGCTGCACCCATATGGCAGCTGACACAGGTAGGGGCAGCAGAATAATCTTTACCGGCAACCCAGCTGTCACTGTCCATATTCATATCAGCTTTGTGAGCCTCATACATCATACCGTGTTTGGATGTTTCATAGATTGACTTATCCGGAGAGTCAGGGCCTGAATGGCAATAGGTACAGGCTGCGGGTTCACGAGCCTGGGCTTTGGAAAACTGATGACGTCCATGGCAGGCAGAGCAGGAACCTTTAGAACCATCCGGATTGATACGGCCAATGCCGCTATTGGGCCAGGTGCTCGGATCAAGAGTGCCGTCGCCTCTTACTATAACTTTCGAACCATGACACTTTGCACAGCCGGCATCATTAATGGAAAGGCTGCCGAAGTGTTCAGCCAGTGCCGGCATGCGGTTGTTGATAATGGAAACTGCTTTGGTATGCACAGAGCCCTGCTGCTGCTTTAATTCTGCTGTATGACAACGACCGCAGTCTTTAGGCGATACAATAGTGGCAATAACACTGCCCTCATGTTCTATCGCATCAGCATCATCTTCATAGGCCTGATGACAATCCAGACAATTGACATTAGCCTGAGCATGGGCACTGTTTTTCCATTGATGAGTCAGGCCGGCAGAAGATTTAGCATGACAGTCAACACAGGCCTTACCTTCTTCCAGGCCCCAGCTGGAGGGTTCCAGAGTTACTTTTGCTGCAAAAACTGAGTGACTGAGTAAAACAAAGCTACTGACGGTCAGTAAATGAAAAAAGGAATGTTTTGACCGATTCATTTTATACTCCATAATGTTTTTTAAAAAATTGCTGTGAAAAATAACTGTGAAATAATAGCTATTATTCTTTTTCATATCCGTGAAGCATAGCCTTGAGATAACCCAGCCGTTCTTCGCTGGTTGTCAGAGCCAGATAGAGATGGACAATCAAAAAAGCCAGCATGGCGAATGCGGCGGCGGTATGGACGAAGGCAATCATTCCCAGACTCCAGCTGCCTATGCCGATGTTATCCCAGTATGGATAATAAAGATAAAGCAGGCCGCTTATCCAGGTAACAGGTGTAATTGCGATGTGCAGGGACAGATAAGCCATACGCTGCATAGGATTGAGTTTTGACTGGCGCGTTTTGTGATGCGGGTGACCGCCGCCAAGAAAGATATCAAGGGCATAATACTTCATCATAGCCATCAGTTTATTGGTACTGGAGGGGATATATTGTTTCCATTCACCAGTTACCATATGCCAGAAAAGGGTAAAAACCAATAAGCCCATTAGCAGCCAGGATGTAATGATATGAATATTAACAGCCTGTTCAAAGCTAACAATATGATAAGTGCCGTGGATATTAAATCCGGTCAACAGCAGAATCAGTATCAGAACCGCCAAAGCCCAATGCCAGAAACGCTCAAAACCACTGTACATAATTACTCGGGACATTATTGTTTTCTCCTTCTTTTTGCAAAGAAATAACGTATTAGCCCATGCAGAGAGACGCCGCCCAGTGTTCCAAAGACGGCAAGCCAGCCAATAATATCCAGCCATTTGTTGTTATCTCTGCCGGGCAGATAAAAGTCAGTCAGATTGGCCAGTCGTCCCTCTTTACTATGACACTCTCCACAGGATAGAGATTGCTCCTTAGGGGCAACCATATGAGCCAGAGGCCAATGTAAGGTGGTTTCAATAAAACCGTATTCTCCACTATAGTTCGCCTGCGCTTCATCCATAGCGGCTTTGATTGCACTATTCCAGTTATAGGATTTCCAGTAGGCTGTTTTTTCCTTACCAAATAGATGCAATAGAGTCAGAGTATTATTAACCTTGTCGTAGGGCTGTTTACCGCGCATAATTTTAAACGGCCAGATACGCGCATCAGGATCATCATAAGAACCAGAGAAGGTGTTTAATGCGACCACCTGGCCGGGATCAATTTTTTCATCCAGCTGCTTGTATCTTATATTGCCTGACAGCCAGTCATATTCAGGTACTAAATCCTGTCCCCAGGTGAAGCTGCCTTTTTTAGTAAAATAGGTCAGTTGACCCTTGTCATTTTTCATTTTAATCAGCTTGCCATCAGCATCTTTTTTCCCTGCTGTAGACCAGTCCCACCACATTTTAGTGGCAACACCACCGCGTGCATAGGTAGGGATATGACAGGTGACGCAAGCGACTTTGTCGGTATGATCATTAATTTTATTATTAATGGTTTCAGGATGAGGTGTCATACCATGACAGGATTCACAGCTTGCGCGGCTGTGATCATCACGACCGGGTATGTCAATACCATGGGTGTCCTTGGCTGTAATATTAAAACGACTGCCTTTGATATCATGGCCATCGGTGCTATGGCATTCAGTGCAGGTAAAATTAAGTCCATCGACTCCCATATGGACATCCAGCTGTTTGTCCGGATTAGTCATAGATGAATCCAGATCACCATGCTTGACTCCGTCACCACCACCGCCATAGAAGTGGCAGGCGCCACAGTTTTCGCGTCGTGGTGGTCCGACATTTTGTGCAATATGAGAGAGATCAGGTGCTTTCCATATTTTTTTACTGCCTTTGGGAAAGGCTTTATCTTTATAGGTAGGATGCCCTGCTGCTGTGGGAAATTTTTTGTAGGTATCTGTAGTATCGTGGCACACCAGACAATCTACATTTTCCTGTGAAGTGAAGTCAAAATCCTTGTCTTTCCAGCCATAACCGATATGACAACTGGTACAACGGGCATAATTTTTATTAATGGCCAGGCAATAATTATTGATAATTGATTTTTTACCGACTTCCTGACCCGTATCAGGGTTGGTAAAAGTCCAGTTCCAATGCTTGGTTTTATGTAATTGTTTACTGGCTTCTGTGTGACAGCTGAGACAGGCCTTAGTGACATCAGGCCCTGTGGCAAATTGTTCTTGCAGAATTTCGAATTTAGAATGATCAGCCGTTGAGGATGTTGTTTTTTCAGCTTCAACATCTGCATAGCTGTTTGAACAGGCGATAAACAGGGCGGAATATAATATTCCAGACGCTAGCGCACTGTTTTTCAGTTTAGAGAAAAACATGATTGGAACCCCCACTCAAGAATTTATTTTATAAACAGTAGCAACAGGTGGATTAGAGTGACCAATCTACCTGGTTGCTACTGCTCGTATAAAAAGTACTACAAAGTAGCTTCTATAGAGCGTTTTCAGATGTCGATATCAGCTTGGGTGCTGTCACATCTGCAGGGATTTTATCACCAAATTTCTTGACCAGTCCGGGCCATAAAAGATTATAGTAGAGTTCAGCACGAACCAGTACAATATCCTTAGCAGGAATGTCATAGAACAGCTCACGTGTTTCAAAGGCTTTTAAACGATTATCAGCGCCCTGACCTTTAGCTGTTGGCGGTGCTGTAGGCTTACCTTTATCATCGACTAATACCATATGCATATAAGCCTGTTTATCAGTCTTGCCCGGATGACCCTTGGCATTTTCCCAAACCACATTGCCAGTTTTATCATAAGCCATCACCTTCATGTGCAGATTTCTAAAAGGAGCTCCAGTAGGCATGGTATGCGGTTGTTTATTTTGTATAGTAATGACTGATTTGATGGTATTACCGTCTTTTTTACTCTCCATAGAGAACACAACGGAGCGCTGCAGCATCGGTAAACTATGCCCGCCACCCATACTATGATCCGATTTACTCCCGGTAGTAGGCATATGACAGGAGAGACAATCTGCCTTAGCCTGACTCTCAATATATTCATCACCGGTTGCACACAGAGGCACACCATGAGCATTATTTCTTTTATCATGACAACCCATACAGGCATCTGAGGTTCTTAATTGCTTTGGATTGCTTTCCATCGGCAGAGCAGGAATATCTTTTCCATCTACTGTGACGGGCTTACCTAAATGCGGATTGGGTTTTTTATCATCATCACCATCAGTGAAACCAAATTCATCGCCCATGGCAGTTAAAGCATTTAATAGATGATTGGAGTTACGGCCGGTACCCTGGATTTTATCAGTATATTCATAAGCCTTTATACCCAGATTCAGTTTGCCGTTTTTTCCATCAATACCGTTATACTTTTTCAGGGTATGACAGGCAATACAGTTAACACCTTCTGCATAAGCGGGTTTGGAGTCCAGTTTGGTGACCTTATCTTTAGCTGCATTGGGAGCATGACATTGCAAACACACAGGGTATTTGCCATTTTTCATTGTTACGCCTTCTTTACCCGGATCACCAACGACTTTGCGATAAAATGTACCATGAATAGGGTCATTAAATGCTGTGCTATTGGCATGCATAGAACCCTTCCATTGTTTGTAGGTTTCTTTATGACAGGTTTTACATACAGTGGCTGAAACATGATGAATGGAGCCATCAGCCTGTGAAGAGTCATTGGCTTTTGTATTAGCGAATGCCGAATTAACGATAAAGAGTGAGCCCAATAGACCGGCAGAGATGCCGGAAAGAATGACAGGTATTTTTTTTATTACAGACATACTATTCCCCTAAGAATAAATTATTCCATGCTAATATTTGATACAGCTTGAATTAGAGTTGCGTTTATTACGTTTATTATGGTTATAGTTATTATAATTATTTTTATTATGTCGATATTTTCAATTAGCATAACGTTTCTTTAATAAAAAATAAATAGTTTTATGATAAATTGATATTTTTCAATATATTGGGATATTATAATATTCCCATGATCAGTTAGCTTTTATTTCATTAATCAGTATAATTCAGCCTAGCCAAACTAACAAAATTAGAATGAACAAAAACTGCAGGGAATAGCCAAAGTATTATGTCAAGTACTACACAGCCAATAGAACGCAATACAAAAGATAATCAACTGGTGCTGGTCGATGGTTCCTCCTACCTTTACCGTGCTTTTCATGCCATGCCTGAATTAAATAATTCTAAGGGTCAGCCTACGGGGGCAATTTATGGTGTGGTGAATATGCTCAAACGTCTGCTCAATGATCATCCGACTCAGAGAGTGGCGATGATTTTTGATGCAAAGGGTAAGACTTTTAGAGACGATATGTATCCTGAGTATAAGGCTAACCGTGCTTCCATGCCGGATGATTTACGTTGCCAGATTGAACCACTGCACGATGTGATTAGGGCACTGGGCTTTCCATTAATTGCTGTTCCGGGAGTTGAAGCCGATGATGTTATTGGAACTCTGGCCGTGCAGGCTGCTGAAAAAGGTCTGCAGGTTGTTATTTCTACCGGTGATAAAGACATGGCGCAACTGGTGAATGAGCAGGTTTCTTTAGTGGACACCATGAAAAATCAAATCATGGATATTGACGGAGTGCAGAAAAAATTCGGTGTCAAACCGGAACAGATTATTGACTACTTATCATTAATAGGTGATACCTCAGATAATATTCCCGGAGTCGCAAAAGTAGGTCCTAAAACTGCAGTAAAATGGCTGGATGAATATCATAGTGTGGCTAATATTATTGATAATGCTGAGCGGTTTAAAGGTAAGGTGGGTGAAAATCTGCGTAACTCTGTTGCACAGCTCAAACTATCCTACCAGCTGGTGACGATTAAACTGGACGTTACTGTAGATAAAACTATTGAACAATTGTGTTTGACTGAAGCAGATAATGAAAAATTAAAAACACTCTATACTGAACTGGAATTTAAAACCTGGCTGTCACAAATACTGAGTAAAGAATTTACCGGAACGCAGCAGGAATTGTTAGAGGATGAAGAGCTACTTCCTCATAGTGATGCAAAAGGGGACTATACAACTATAACTGACTGGCATACTTTTGAATTGTGGGAAAACAAATTACAGCAGTCTGATTTATTTGCTGTTGATACCGAAACTACATCACTGGATTCTATGCAGGCTGAAGTTGTGGGTATTTCCTTTGCTGTAGAAAGCGGCAAGGCAGCCTATATCCCTCTGCTTCATAAAGATGTTGAATGTCCTGAACAACTGAATCGGCAGGAAGTTTTAGCACGACTGAAACCCTTACTTGAAAATCCGCATAAAGCTAAAGTGGGTCAGAATCTAAAATATGATCGTAATGTGCTGTTAAATCATGATATCTGTCTGCAGGGCATTGCCTTTGATACCATGCTGGAATCTTATGTCCTGGACAGTACGGCTACACGGCATAATATGGATGCTTTGGCGTTGAAATATCTGGCTTATCAAACCACAAAATATGAAGATATTGCCGGTAAAGGGGTCAAGCAGTTACGCTTTGATGAAGTCCCCGTTGCACAGGCTGCACCCTATGCGGCAGAAGATGCGGATATTACTTTACGTTTACATGAAACACTATGGCCCAAACTGCAGCAGCAGGAAGGTCTGAAAAAACTCTTTCAGGAGGTGGAGCTGCCCTTACTGTCAGTGCTGTCTCGTATTGAACGTAACGGGGTGTTGATTGATGCTGATTTATTACAGCAGCAAAGTCATGATATTGCTATAAAAATAAAGGCCATTGAAGTGGAAGCCTTTGAACTGGCCGATGAAGCCTTTAACATGGCATCACCCAAGCAGATTCAACACATATTATTTGATAAAATGGAATTGCCGGTTAAAGCAAAAACACCCAAAGGACAGCCGTCTACAGCTGAATCTGTGCTGCAGGAACTGGCATTGGATTATCCAATGCCTAAGCTTATTTTAGAGCATCGCTCTCTGGCAAAGCTCAAATCTACCTATACTGATAAGCTGCCCTTACAGATCGATGCTAATACCGGTCGTGTTCATACTTCTTATAATCAGGCCGTTGCAGTAACAGGCAGACTCTCTTCTACAGATCCTAATCTGCAGAATATTCCTGTTCGAACAGCACAGGGACGAAAAATACGTCAGGCTTTTATTGCACCACCAGGTAAAAAAATTGTAGCTGCTGATTATTCTCAGATTGAATTACGTATTATGGCTCATTTATCAGAAGATAAAGGCTTGCTTAATGCCTTTGAGCAGGGTCTGGATGTGCATAGGGCTACAGCAGCTGAAGTCTTCGGAGTGGAAGTGGAAGCTGTTAGTACAGAGCAGCGACGTAGTGCCAAAGCGATTAATTTTGGTTTAATTTACGGCATGTCAGCCTTTGGTTTAGCTAAGCAGCTGGATATTACACGAGGTGATGCACAGGGCTATATTAATCTCTATTTTGAACGCTATCCCGGAGTTAAAAAATATATGGACAGTATGCGTGAACTGGCAAAACAGCAGGGCTATGTTGAAACGGTGTTTGGTCGTCGTCTCTATATTCCGGAAATCAACTCGCGCAACGGTCAGCGCCGTCAATATGCGGAACGCAGTGCTATTAATGCGCCCATGCAGGGTAGTGCGGCTGATATTATCAAACGAGCTATGTTGTCTATGGATCACTGGCTGCAGTCCGAAGCCGTTTCAGGTGCTCCATTTGAAGGAATTATCATGACCATGCAGGTACATGATGAACTGGTTTTTGAAGTTCCGCAGGCTATTCTGGACCCTGCGGCGGCAAAAATCACCGCTATTATGAGTGATGCGGC
>DAOVUE010000054.1 GCA_030632745.1 Pseudomonadota bacterium
ACCCGGCTTGTCAGCAAGAGTAGATGCTAAGGGAGTGCTGCAGCTAAAGGGGGAGATGATTATTTCAGCTTATGCCGCACAGCATATAAAAGAAAACAGAGAATGTTTTGATCAAGGCTGGTTTAAAACCAGTGATCTGGCTCAGATAGAGGGTAGATGTCTTACTCTTTCAGGGCTTAATGATCATATCATTATTACTGCCGGAAAGAATATAAGCCCGCAGTTTATTGAAGATTTACTGTCAAAAGTGCCTGATATTGATGATTTTGCTATAGGAAAATATCGTAATATAAAATCTGATAATGAATGGGGTGATACCATTGTTGCTTTAATATCGACTCATCAGGGGCAGGTTAATATTGAAAGTTTTAAATTATGGCTTAGTGAAAATATTCAGCCTGTTTACCGGCCAAGACTTTTTATTATGGTCGACCAGATCCCCAGAACTGCATTGGGAAAAATTGAACGTATTAAAATACAATCTATTATCGATAACCCAGCAGCTCATAGAGTTCCCCTTTAACGACCTCCTTTTGTGCATTTTTTATGGTTCCATCCTGTTGCCATTGATTCAGAATTTGTTGTATCTTTGGCTTTAATTCAGCCTTTGTCATACCGGCTTTTATCTCAGCTGAATACAATAGTTTTAATAAGATATAATCCAGTCCTGTAAGCAGCTTATAAATATTTCTATCACTGAAAATGGTGGGATGTATCATTTTTGAGTCATTGGGCAGACCTAAAATCTGAGTAAGCTCTTCTACAAAACAAGAGATGAGTTTTCCGTGCATTCGTGCTCTGTCAACCGGGATAATCACCAGCGCCCGGGTAATTTCATTATTATTATTTTTTTTAAAATTGGCTAAACAGACTGCATTGCGTAGTGGTTTTATGGATTCTGGACTGATTTCACTGCTGATAATGGAATTAACCTGGCTGGAACGGGTGATAAAAACTATGACATTAGCCTGAGATTTATTTTTGACAAATTGCATGGGCAGTGCGGTGATTTTATGCAATTGCGACAGATGCATTTTAAGTAATTTCAGATGCAGTTCATTTTCACCCACCTGATGATCAACATAGATTCGTAACGGTTTTACCCACTTTCTGACTCGTGTTTGCTTATTGTCGTATTCATTTTGCAGAGCGATGTCGTAAAAACTACGTTCAATGTATTGTGAATCCTGCCAGTGTGGAACATTGGCCGATATTGCTGAGGAAGTTTGCAGCAATAAAGTTACAGCAGCAATAAAGAGTCTGTAGAATTTCAGCATAAGAATTGTATTTTACACTAACAGGATAGAACGCATAGCAGCAGGCAAATTTTTACGTTTTTTAGTGTTTCTATCCAGACAAATATGTTGTGTGAGAGCTGTTACTCTGGTGTTTCCAGAGACATCGGATAAACTGTAATTAAGTGTAAATTCACTCTCTTTGAGTTCGTGTAAAGTAATCTCAATGGTAATGCATTCATTTAAAAAAATGGGGGCTTTGAAATCAGCTTCTGTATGTTTAATGGGCAGACTATAGTCTGACTTCAGTATTTTTTTAATGCCCTGCTGATGATGATTTAAAAAGTCTTCATAAGCATTATGAGCAAAGTAAAATATTTGAGCATAAAAAACCACACCTGCAGCATCAATGTCATGTATGCGTGTAGTAATCGTACTGCTAAAGAGTGATGATGCCATGCTTTATCTCTGGTGGTTTAATAATAGTTTCTTCAAGCCATGAGCCTGTTGCTATACCATGATATTGATTATTGTTAACAGCGGCGCATAAATGGCTGATAATCCACAGTCCATAGCCGCTTTCAATACTGCTGGTAATCACTGTTTCAATGTTAAAACTCTGAGCCTGTTTAGCAAGCTTTAACGTATTTATTATACCTCCCTGAGCCATGGGTTTGAGGACCAATCGGTTAACAGGAAATGTTTTAAACTGCTCAGCCGGTATTTTAGTGGCAGAAAATGATTCATCTAAAGCCAGTGCTATGGATGTTTGAGATTGTAATACTTTATAATCTTCATGCTGATAATTTTTCAAAGGCTCTTCAATACAGTCAATTTGTGCTTGATAGGGTGTTAAAACATCCAATAAATAGTTTGTTTCCTCACTTGACCAGCTTTTATTTGCATCCAGGCGAATAAGAGTTGATGCAGAGATGTTTGTGAGTAAATGAACAAGTCTCTTTGCTTCTGTTTTAATATCACCCATGCCCAGTTTTATTTTTATACACTTAAACCCCTGTAGTTGTGCCTGTTCAGCCCGTGAAATAACACTTTCATCCAGGGGACCGATCATGCTGTTAGTTTTTACTTTTAGTTCGCATTGAGGATTGAGCAATTGAGCAATGCTTTTATTGTACAAACTGGACATAAACTGTAACAACGCACTTTCCAGTGCAAAACGACAAGCTGGAAAGTGTTTCATAGCAGATAATAACTGCTTGTTGAACATGCTGTTTTTAAGCGCGGGCAGTTTTTTATATAAAAAGTCCTGCGCCTGAGCTATGGATTCAGTACCAATTTCAGGCATAGGAGCACATTCACCAGTGACTGAGAACTTTCTCTTAGCTAAAGGCTTTCTACTCGCTAAAGGCTTTTTACCAGCTAAAGAACCAGTGAGTTTAACTAATAAACCCTGTCGATAGGATAAGCTGGAGGAACTTGTTTTCCAGGGCGTTTTCAGCCTGAGATTATAGGGAATCAGTTGATAATCTGTAATGGTGAAATTTTTATCAAAAAAATCATCCATTAGTGAGTCAATGGAGCTTTTATTTGGCTGACGGCTTTTATCATGCTGATGGCTCATCATAGCCTTAAATCTAAAACTAAAGCAAAGGATAATAAAACAGTATAGATAAGCTGCAATTGAGCTGTTTTTGCTAAAACAGAATTAAGCTTTGTCGATATTTCTAAACTGAGAAAAAGTTTAATCAGTTTAATGGCTATAGGAAGACTTAATAAGGGTAACAGAATAAACCATGAATAAGCTGCTTGTGTGGGTTGCAGCGCTGGCATGGAAGACAGAGAAGGTAAAATGAATAAAAGAGCATAAGGATAAATAATCATTACAATGTAAATAATGCGTGCAATAGGGCGACCTGTATAGTGAACTAATGTTAGCTTGTTGGCTTGCTCATCACTGTCTAAATCACGGTAGTTGTTTATCAGCAGTATTGCTGACGCCATGCTGCCGATACCACTGGCAATAAATAAGACCAGAAAATTAATATTATGACTGAGTAGAAAATAGCTGCCGCCAACTGCAGCAAAACCAAAGAAAAGTATGACAAAAAGTTCACCCGACGGGCTGTATGCAATGGGTTTTGGACCTGCAGTATAGGCATAGCCGCAGAGTATAGAAACAAGTCCTAGAATAATAATAGCCAATCCCCCCAGCCAGGCAAGATAGATGCCTGCAGTAAAGGCAATAATAAAACTAAGCAAAGCTCCGCTTTTAATTTGTTCAGCTGTTAACCAACCCTGCTGAGCTGCCCGCTGAGGCCCTAATCGTTGTTCCGTATCAGCGCCTTTTTCAAAATCAGCAGCATCATTATAGAGGTTGGTGCCAATTTGAATGCAAAGTGCTGAAACAAGAATAACAACAAAGGTCAGAGTAGAAAATGCTGCGTAATCATGCCAGGCAAGTGCAGCACCCAGTAATACAGGAGTGATTGAAATTGTCAGTGTTTTAGGGCGGATGGCTAACCACCAGATAGAGAAAGAATTCAAATTATGCCTATGAAGTATAGTTTATTTAGAATTATATACCAATCAATAAGGAAGTGCAGTGTTCATTACCTCTGTAAAAGATCAGATGAAAATAGTTTATCTTTAACCCGAGACTTGATTTAACAAATTAAATAGTTATAATACACACTTCTCAGCTGATTCTAGTTGCCTGAGGAGTCTTAAGTTATTGATAACAATAGAATGTTATTAAATAATATTGATAATTATGCCGCTGTGGTGAAATTGGTAGACACGCTGGTTTTAGGTACCAGTATCTCACGATGTCCCAGTTCGAGTCTGGGCAGCGGCACCATCAATCCCTCCCTATTTTAATCAATTCAATCGTTATATTATCCATTTTTGATCGTTTCAGGTTCAGGCAAAGTAAATGAAAGTAGTGTTGCCATCAAAATGAAGCCTGTAGACCAGTAAAGACATCCTTCAAGTCCCTGTGTTTGATAAAGCCAGCCTGAAAGTATAGTACCGGTGAGACGACCCGCGGCATTGGCCATGTAATAAAAACCGACATTCATAGCGACTTTATCATCATCAGAATAAGCAAGAATAAGATAAGAATGAAGTGCTGAGTTAATGGCAAAAACCAGTCCAAAAAGAATTAGGCCTATAATAATAACCGCATCAGCAGGCCAGCCCTGCTGCAGCGCCAGAGCAATACTGACGGGAAATAGAGCCAGGATAAATGCCCAGAGTCTTGCTGAACGGCCTCCAGGACTTTTATTATGATGACTTTTACGGCTGAGTTGCAATAATTTTGGTGTGCCGGCCTGAACGAAACCATAGCCGATTATCCATAATGCCAGAAAGGCACCGACCTCAGTAAAGCTCCAGTGAAGAGTATCATAAAGAAACACAGGCAAAGCAACGACAAACCAGATATCCCTTGAAGCAAATAAGAAGAAACGGGCTGCAGAGAGCCAGTTTATAGCTGAAATATTAGAAAAAACCTGGCTGAATTTGGGCCTGGATTTCATCTTGCCTATTCCGGACGGCAAAAGAATCATTGTTATTAGTAATACAATGAATAACAGGCCGGCTAAAGTTGCCAGAGCGGCTCGAAAACCAATCCATTCCAGCAGCACTGCTCCAAGAAAAAAACCACCGCCTTTTAGCGCATTTTTTGAACCGGTTAACAGAGCCACCCATTTAAACAGTGCTGAGCCTGAGTTATTACCCAGCATGGTTTTTACAGAAGCCTTGGCGGACATTTTGTTTAAGTCCTTAGCAATACCGGATAAAGCCTGAGCCAGCATGACGTAGCTGACACTAAGCCAGGAATCGGGTACGGTTAATGCGGTGAGTGCAACAATCTGCATGGCCATTCCAATGTGCATGGTTAAATTCAGGCCTATACGGGCTCCCAGCCAGCCGCCGACAAGGTTTGTAATAATACCGAAGAACTCATAGAAGAGAAACAGCATGGCGACTTCAAAAGGTGAGTAACCTAATAGATGAAAATACAATACAACCAGCATTCTGATTGCGCCGTCGGTTATAGTAAAAGCCCAGTAACCGGCAGTAACAACGAGATAATTGCGTAATCCTTGATCCATAATTTACACTTATAAAATTAAATTTATTTGGGGTTTATGTGTCTGACAGAAATTTAACTGCGTTTTCCAGGATTATAGTATATCTATTACTATAGACGTACAAGAATTAATCCATAATTTGCAGCGGGTTCAATTCTTTATTAAAAAATATTAATGATTATTCATCTATATATTGTATAATGATGGGTTTAACACTATATAAGATAAAAATAATTCTATTAGAGTCTTTTTTGTATAGTGAGTTCGGATGGTGAGTTTAGGATTGTCTGTTAGGGCAGAATTTTGTAATAATTTATTTTAATAATTAATTTGATTGTAACGAGGAATAAAAATGCAGGTTTCAGTAGAAACAAAAGAAGGTCTGGAAAGAGAAATGACGGTTGAATTTCCAACGTCAGATATAGATGGTGTGGTTAAAACTCGTTTACAGTCATTAACAAAAACAGCCAGAATCAATGGCTTTCGCCCGGGTAAAATCCCTTTGGCCGTTATAAAAAAACGCTATGGTGCTCATGTTAAAGCTGAAGCTTTAAATGAAAAATTACAACAGAGCTATTTTGAAGCGGTTTCTCAGGAAAAATTAAATCCTGCCGGAAATCCGGATATTGATCTGGTTGATAGTGATAATAAAGAAATGACAGCGTATAAAGCGGTGTTTGAAGTTTATCCTGAAATTAATATCGTTTCGCTGGCTGAACAGGCCTTTGAAAAAGCCAATGTTTCTATTGGTGAAGAAGATATTGATGCGACTATTGATAATATTCTTAAACAAAATCAAACCTTTACTGATGCCGACAAGGGTGCTCAGGAAGGCGATCAGCTTATAGTTGATTTCACAGGAACGGTTGATGGAGAAACCTTTAAAGGCAATGAAGGTTCAAATGTCCCTGTGGTTATTGGCCTGGGTCAAATGATCGATGGTTTTGAAGAGGGTATAAAAGGTGCTAAAGCGGGTGATGAATTGAATCTGGAATTAAAATTCCCTGATGATTATCACTATACTGAAGTGGCTGGAAAACCGGTTAATTTTGCTATTAAAGTTTCTGCGGTTAAAGAAGCTGTTTTGCCGGAACTTACAGATGAGTTTATGTCTAAATTTGGTATAGCGGGTGGCGGACTTGATGCTTTTCGTGAAGAAGTTAAGAAAAATATGCAGCTTGAGCTGGACAAATCCATTGCTGCCAAGTTAAAAAATCAGGTAATGGATGCTATTCTTGATGTAAATGATATTTCTTTGCCAAAAGCTCTGGTTGAAGAAGAAGCTAAAAATATGTCTCAACAAATGCAGCAGCAGTATCAGGTTCAGCAGCAGGGTGAAACTGAACTGCAAACCAGTTTATTTGAAAAACAGGCTAAGCGACGTGTAGCTTTAGGTCTGATTCTTGCTGATATAGTAAAACAAAATGAAATAAAAGCCTCTGAAAATTTAGTCAAAGAAAGGATTAATGAACTGGCTGAAACGTATGAAAATCCACAGGAAGTAATGGATTATTATCTGTCGCATAAAGATAAATTAGCTGAAATTGAAGCCTTTATTTTAGAAGAGCAAATTGTACAATGGGCTTGTGAGCAGGGAACAGTTGCTGAGAAAGATTTCACTTTTACTGAGTTTATGAATCCTAAGCAGGAAGAAACTGCATAGGGTTGGGTCAGCTGCAAGTACTTCTTATTAATTACATGTCAGGATGAAAAAATTGATACTAAACAATAAAATCACAAATGGTGCGGCACAGACAGATGCTCTTGGACTTGTACCAATGGTTATTGAACAGACTGCAAGAGGGGAACGTTCTTATGATATCTATTCCCGTCTATTAAAAGAACGGGTGATTTTTCTGGTGGGTCAGGTTGAAGATCATATGGCCAACCTCATTGTTGCACAATTGCTGTTTCTTGAATCTGAAAATCCGGATAAAGACATTCATTTATACATTAATTCGCCCGGTGGTTCGGTTACAGCTGGAATGTCAATTTATGACACAATGCAGTTCATTAAACCGGATGTCAGTACCATGTGTATTGGTCAGGCGGCTAGTATGGGGGCCTTACTCTTAACGGGAGGAGCCAAAGATAAACGTTATTGTTTACCCAATTCCCGAATGATGATTCATCAGCCGCTGGGTGGTTTCCAGGGTCAGGCTTCTGATATTGAAATTCATGCCAGGGAAATTCTGACTCTTAAAGATAAATTAAATCAGATTATGGCTTCACATACCGGGCAGGACATTGATATTATTTCTCAGGATACTGACAGGGATAATTTTTTGAGTGCTCAGCAGGCAGTAGATTATGGCTTAGTGGATAAAATCATAACGTCTCGTGAAACAGCAAATGAAGATAAAGAAGAAGATTAGATTTTGCTATGAATTTATAAATTGGACAGAATGAAGAAGTAAATTTATATCTGTTACAGAATACAGCTTTAGGGACTTGGCAAAAATTAAAGTACCAAAATTGCGCAGGAGATTTTTTGTCCTCTGAAGTTGCTGTTTTGGTTGCATAGTGAGCTATGTGGCCAAAGCAGCAACTTTGGAGGGCGTAAAATAAACCAGCAAGGTTGG
>DAOVUE010000337.1 GCA_030632745.1 Pseudomonadota bacterium
AATAACTAACAAGGGGAATACAAAGAAACAATAGAGAAATGAAAATAAGAAAAGAGCGGGACAAATTAATATTGAAGGGTATAGCTGTTTTTTTCCGGATTAAAATAATATTCATAATTTTGAGTGTTTTACATAATCTTAATTATGTTACAATTGTTCCCCATGAAAAAAGTTCTTCAGCAACCCTCAGCGAGTATTGAACGATTACTTCAACATGGACGATATCTTGATTACTTGTCAAAGCGATTATTGACTTATCTTCCCGATGAATTTGGCAAAAAAGTATCCGTGCTCGGGTTTACCACAAAAGGGAAAAAACACATCTTAATCGTTTCGGTGGTGAGCTCTGCCTGGGCAAGTAAATTACGTTTTTATCTACCCGCTTTAAAACGTTCTCTCTGTACCGAAGCACAATTTAGTCATATCCAGTCAATACGTATAAGAGTCACTGCAATAGATAGTAACATACATCCCAAAATAAATAATGTAATTTATTCAACTAAATCTGCACAGATTATCGAAACAAGTGCACAACATATCAGCGATGAAGGATTAAAAGCAGCACTAGTGCGTTTATCTCAGCATGTGAATGGCCATTAATCAAGTCAGCAGCCGGAAACTCTGGTTTTTGTGTAAACACCTGATTATACCACTATCTATCTATGCCGCAGCGCTCTATGCCGTAGCACTGACTGATTTCATATAGGAAATAGGGGCTAATTTTTCATCTTCAAATATGACTTCTTCCCAGGCGGATTTGTCCGCTAAAAGTTGACGTAAAATCTTATTATTCAAAGCGTGGCCGGCTTTATGCCCGCTAAAGGCACCAATAAGACTGCTGCCTAATAGATAGAGGTCACCAATGGCGTCGAGAATTTTATGTTTAACAAATTCATCTTCATAACGTAAACCATCTTCGTTAAGAATACGATACTCATCCATTACAATAGCATTATTCAAACTACCGCCTAATGCCAGATTATTTTCCCTGAGTTGTTCAATCTGGTTCATAAAGCCAAAGGTTCTCGCTCGACTGACTTCACGTACAAATGATGTCGATGAAAAATCTATTTCAGAGCTCTGTGAGCGCCCCTGTATTGCCGGATGTTTAAAATCAATATCAAATGAGACTTTAAACCCTTCATAAGGTTCAAGTCTGACCCATTTATCACCCTCTTCAAACGTAATATTTCGTTTGATTCGAATAAAACGTTTTGCGGCTGATTGCTCAACAATACCTGCTGATTGAAGTAAAAAAACAAATGGACCTGCACTACCATCCATAATAGGTACTTCAGAAGCACTTAAATCAATATAGGCATTATCAATACCCATACCTGCCATTGCAGACAGCAAGTGTTCAACCGTTGATATCCTGACTCCATTTTTAACCAGGGTGGTTGACAAAGTGGTATCCCCCACATTTTCAGCTCTTGCGGGGATCTCAACGGGCTCATCCAAATCAGTCCTACGAAAAATAATTCCCGTATTGACTGGAGCAGGGTTCAGTGTTAAATACACTTTTTCCCCTGAATGCAAGCCAACACCCGTCGCTTTAATGCTATTTTTTAACGTACGCTGCTTTATCATTTACAGTTCCCTGATCAGTAATTTGGTCTAATATTGGGTAATTGTAGCGTAAATCACACAGATTTGCTAATTTTTCGGCAAATTTGTTTCATTTTTTATACAAAGCTTGCTTATTTGTTGGTTATTTACAACATTAATGTACAAGGATTACACTTATTTTAGTTGATTTTGCACTTTATAAAAAACAAGTCACCTTCTATTGTCACTTATATATCCCCCTACGTTTTATGCTTAATTCTAAGAGACCGCTGCAGCAAGGCTCTTATCTAACATGAACAGCCTTGAGCGAATAAAAAGCGACCTCTGTCTTATTTGCAATTTCTCTTTATATAAAAAGGTTTGCAAAGCAACAGTGGCAACAAAATGTTTGCTGACGGCTGCTAATCATTTTGACGACGTAAAAAAGCAGGGATATCAAGATAGTTTAGATTACCGGACTCATCAGTGCTGGTAAAATCTTCTCCTGAAACTTTTTTAATCTGCTGCTGCTGTTCTTCTTCTATGATGTGATGACTATCAATTGCAGAGACGGATGCGGTTTCCCTTTTTGTAGTCACTAGTGAAATATCAGGTTTTTCAGTCTGCATCACTTTACTACCGATTCCTGTTGCAACCACAGTGACGCGCATTTCACCACTCATGTCAGGATCAATAACAGTACCAACCACCACTGTTGCATTTTCAGCAGAAAACGCTTTAATTGAGTTACCCACATCTTCAAACTCACCAATTGACATGTCCATACCGGCAGTAACATTCACCAGAATTCCCCGCGCACCAGCTAAATCCACATCTTCCAGTAAGGGGCTGGAAATGGCCCGCTCTGCGGCTTCAACAGCTCGATCTTCTCCCGTTGCAGTTCCAGTCCCCATCATGGCCATGCCCATTTCTGACATTACAGTTCTAACATCCGCAAAGTCAACATTAATCAAACCGGGACGGGTAATTAATTCAGCAATACCCTGCACCGCGTTAAGCAGCACATTATTTGCTTCTTTAAAAGCATCCAGTAAAGTAGTGCCCTTGCCCAATACAGACTGTAATTTTTCATTGGGAATAGTAATCAATGAATCAACATATTCACGCAGCTCGGTAATACCATCATCCGCCTGTTTCATACGACGCGGGCCTTCCCATGGAAAAGGTTTGGTCACTACGGCAACAGTCAAAATTCCCATTTCCTTGGCAATTTCAGCAACAATAGGTGCTGCTCCTGTTCCTGTACCACCCCCCATTCCAGCAGTAATAAACAGCATATCTGTTCCCGAGATGGCTTCCACGATACGCTCGCGATCTTCAATAGCGGCTTCACGTCCAACAGCAGGGTTTGCTCCTGCACCTAAGCCTTTAGTTTTTTCATTACCCAATTGGATAACAGTTTTAGACTGATTATTTGCTAGTGCCTGAGCATCCGTATTTGCACAGATAAATTCTACACATTCAAGACTACTTGATGACATATGGTCAACGGCATTACCACCTCCACCACCAACTCCAATGACTTTGATCACAGCCTGATCA
>DAOVUE010000250.1 GCA_030632745.1 Pseudomonadota bacterium
GAAACCTTGAAAGATACGGATATTCCTGCGCTTCCACGCCTAGCTCTTGATTTTTTATCCTGCGTTATATTGGTACTTTAATTTCTGCCAAGTCCCTTAAATAGTTATTTTAGACAAATAAATTCACCTCTGCAGAAAGAAAAAATCATTTTATTCATAATAATCGGGAACCAGTCAGCAACACCATCCTAAGCAATAGAGTATTATCTGTTCATGTTCTGTTTTATATCCCCCTGATTATTGAAAAATATCTGAGAGAGCAATGAAAAAAGTAATCATAGTCTTATTTCTTCTTAGTATAGCTACTATTGCCCTGCTCAAAGGAAGTTCGTGGTATCTTACTCAACAATTTGTTGATAAGCAGATTGTTCAGGCCAAGGCGTTTGCACAAATTAGTTATAAAAAAATTGAAACCTCACTCAGCGGCAGCGCAATAGTATCGGATGTCCAGGTATTTATTCCTGCCATTAATGATACTATCCGCATTAAATCCATTCAGTTTACCGCACCTGATTTGTTGAGCTTCTTAATGCTGGACAGTAAATTGAAACAAAAGGAATTGCCTGAATCTTTAACTCTGCTCATCACTGATGCCGTTGTGAGTATCAAAGGGCCCATCATGACTATGATGGATAATTCTGATACTGATCCAACGCCAATAGAAGCATTCTCTACATTAGCTTGCGGTGATGTCCGTCGCATTGACAGCAAAGCACTGTCAAAAATGGGTTATGATAACATCAGCAGCACTATCTTCTTAGGCTACCGGTTTCATCCCCTAGATAAACGTCTTAGTTATAACATAGATACCACTATTGATGGTATCAGCAATATCCGTTTATCCGGTGAATTATCAGGCATAAAAAACTTAATATCATTATCTGATAATGACTATAAACCGGGAAAAACAGTTCTGGAAATCGAAGACGATACTTATATAGAAAGGAAAAATAACTTTTGCGCAAGACAGGAAAATACTACAGTAGCAGAATATCTAAATGAGCATTTTCGCCTGGTACAGGAATACCTGCCCTTATATGGCATCACAGTAGAAAGCGGTTTATTAAATGCCTACCGGGAATTACTCAAATCGTCTGCCACAATTACTTTTGAGGCCAATCTCGGGCAACTTTCGGGGACCACAGAAGAGCTTAAAACATTTGAACCTAATGATATTATCCAGTTTATCCGCCTTAAACTGTTTGTTAATAACAAACGCATTCATGATCTATCCATTAAAATTGATAAAGACAGACTTATTGAAACAGCAATAGATGATGATAAAGTGAGCGTAGAAATACCTGAAACAATAAAGAAAAAACAAATTATTGTAAAAAAATATCGCCCGGTTTCTACTGCTCAGCTAAGACAATATAATGGTTATAGGGTTAAAATCAAAACCAGTAATGGAAAAAATTATAAGGGCACTCTTAACGCAGATAATGCCAAGTTTTTTGAAGTGAACACTCGTTTGAAATCGGGTAACATTGGTTATCAGGTCCCTGTTAACAGCATTAAAACTGCTGAAGTTTTTTATTAATCTTTTTATGTAACTGCTCTTACCTCCCCCTTTTTCAAAGGGGGATAGAGGGGGTTTATTAACTTTATGATTATCCGCAACTTAATTTTACAAGAAAGCCTCTTGCCTCGTGGTGCCTACTCTTGGTGAAAAAGGGGGAAGCTAAGAGCAGTTTTGCAAATACCTCTTTGGCTTTAGTTTCTATTTTCTGCTTAAAACACTGAAGATAGAAGATGTCAGTTTTGTTAACTCTTCTGCTGCAATAATATAGGGCGGCATAATATAAACCAGCTTATTAAAGGGTCTTATCCATACACCCTGTTGAACAAATTCTGCCTGTATGCTTTTAAGATCGACTGGATTTTTTAGTTCAACGACACCAATAGCCCCTTTGACCCGAACTGCTTCAACACAGGCTAATTCCTTACAGGCTGTTAACTCTTTTTTTAATTGAGCTTCAATGCTCTGAACAGTAGTTTTCCATGGTGAATTTAATAATAAATCTATACTGGCATTAGCAACCTGGCAGGCCAGTGGATTAGCCATAAAAGTGGGTCCATGCATTAAAACACCCGAACCATCAGCACTAATACCTGCCACTACTTTTCTGCTTGTCATTACAGCCGCTAAAGTCATATAGCCTCCGGTGAGTGCTTTACCCACGCAGAGAATATCAGGCTCAATATCAGCCTGCTCATAGGCAAACAAGCTGCCGGTGCGGGCAAAACCTGTAGCAATTTCATCCAGAATCAGCAGCACATCATATTCATCACATAATTTTCTTAGTGCCTGAAGATATTGCCGACAATAAAATCGCATTCCACCAGCTCCCTGCACCAGAGGTTCAATAATAACGGCCGCAATGGATGATTGATGTGTCTGCAGTAGTTTTTCTACTGCACCGATGTTACTAGAAATGTTACCAGAAGTGTTACCAGAAGTGTTACCAGAAGTGTTACCAGAAGAGCTGCTGCTAGTGTTTCCTGAATCATCAGTATAACATTCAGGGGCGGGAGCAAAGTAATGTTGCGGCAGCACACCCTGAAACATAGTATGCATTCCATTAACCGGGTCGCAAACAGACATGCCTCCCAAAGTATCGCCATGATAGCCATGACGAACAGTCAGTAATTTTTGTTTGTCTTTTTTACCCTGAGCATACCAGTACTGGATAGCCATTTTAATGGCCACTTCCACAGCAACCGAACCGGAATCTGCAAAGAAAACATGCTGTAATGACTCAGAGGTCATATCAACCAGCTTTTTGGCTAATGTAACGGCCGGCTTGTGAGTAAAACCGCCAAACATAATATGCGACATCGACTGGATCTGCTGCTCTATGGCAGCATTTAAAACAGGATGATTATAACCATGAATAGCCGCCCACCAGGATGACATACCATCAATTAATTCACGACCGTCAGCCAGTTTTATTCTCACCCCATGCGCTGACTCGACCAGATAAACAGGCAGAGGATCGGTCATACTGGTATAAGGGTGCCAGATGTGATCACGATCATAATCAAGAAAGTCGGAAGGTGTTGAATAGGACATAAATTAAATTAGAAAAACTGTTTTAAAAAAACAGCTCTGCCAGTTTTTCACCCGGTTGTTCTGCACGCATAAAGGATTCACCGACTAAAAAGGCATTGACATCATGTTGTCTCATTAAGGCCACATCTTCCGGCAGGTGAATAGCACTTTCAGTCACTACAATTCGATCATCAGGAATCTTATCCAAAAGAACAATAGTAGTATCCAATGTCGTTTCAAAAGTCCTTAAATTTCGATTATTAATACCCATTAAACGAGTCGGTAGTTTTAACGCCCGCTGCAATTCTTCTTCATCATGCACTTCAACCAGAACATCTAATGTCAATTCATGAGCCAGAGCAGTATATTCACTTAATTGACTATCACTCAAACAGGCAACAATTAACAAAATAGCATCTGCACCGATTAAACGAGCTTCATAAATCTGATAGGGATCAATAACAAAATCTTTTCTTAACACCGGTAGTTGACAGGCATTACGTGCCTGCTGTAAATAAGCATCACTACCCTGAAAAAAGTCACTATCGGTTAACACCGATAAACAGGCAGCACCGCCCTTCTCATAGGATTGAGCAATTTCAGCAGGATTAAAATTTTCCCGAATCAGCCCTTTACTCGGTGAGGCTTTTTTAATTTCGGCAATCACAGCCGCTTGCCCCGCAGCAATTTTATTTTCAATTGATTTGACAAAACCTCTGGTCTTTGCATCACTGCCATTCAGCTCATCAAGCACAACTTTTAACGATTTTTCTGCACACAGAGCATCAACTTCTTCACGCTTACGTGTTAAAATTTTAACCAATATATCCGGTGGATTAGGATTACTCATGGATTAC
>DAOVUE010000384.1 GCA_030632745.1 Pseudomonadota bacterium
CAATCAGTTTATCAAGATGTAATGTGTGTGTTCCTTCACTATCCTGATATTCCACAATGACTTTTTTATTACCCTTTTTTGCAGATATAACCCTGGCACCTAAGCGTAAATCCAATCCTTGTCGAGTAAAAATATGGTAGGCCTCATCAGATATTTGCTGATCTGTTGACGTTAAAAATGATCCCTGCGCTTCAAGTAAGATAACATCAGAACCCAGGCGATTCCATATGCCAGCCAGTTCAAGACCAATGATACCGGCACCAATAATGCCCAGTCTTTTGGGGACTTCTTTCAGATTTAAAGCGAAAGTTGAATCAATGATGGATTCATTGTCTAGAGCTGCACAGGGTAGTTCAGTGGGGCGAGAACCCGTTGCAAGAATAATATGGTCTGCTGTTAGTATTGATTGTTTGTCACTGTTTATTTCTGTGATTTCAACTTGCCCCGCAGTTAATAATTTACCTTGGGCATGAATACAATCAATCTTGTTATGTTCAAAAAGTTTGGCGATTTGATCGCTTAGCGAGTCGATAATAGTATCTTTACGATCTACCATCTGAGTTAAATCAATATCCAGATTATCTATTTTAATACCATGGACAGAAATCTCATGATTCAATAAGTGATATATTTTAGAGGACTCTAATAATGCCATGGAGGAAATGCAGCCCGCATTAATAAAAGTTCCGCCCAGTCTGGATTTGCCTTTTGCATTACTCCAGTTGTCTATACAAGCCGTTTTTAAGCCTAACTGGGCTGAGCGAATTGCGGCAACATAACCGGCAGGCCCAGCACCAATTACAATGACATCGTACTGTTTTGAAGAGGTGGTCATAATCAGGATCTATAGATTCAGCAGAAGGTGGGCCGGAGATTCCAGGCACTCTTTGATTGTCACTAAAAATTGTACAGCTTCTTTTCCATCAACCAGTCGATGGTCGTAAGATAAAGCTAAATACATAATAGGGCGTATTACAATTTCTCCATTTTCTACTACAGCACGTTCTTTAATGGCATGCATACCTAAAATAGCACATTGAGGTGGGTTTAAAATGGGGGTAGATAACATGGAGCCGAAGATGCCTCCATTAGTAATAGTGAAAGTCCCCCCCATTAAATCTTCATAGTTTAAAGCTCCATCTCTTGCTTTGGTGCCATAATCGAAGATACTTTTTTCTATACCGGCAAAATCAAGTTGGTCGGCATCTCTTATGACCGGTACGATAAGACCCCGTGGTGTTGATACTGCAATACCCATGTCGTAGTAGCCATGATAAATAATATCGGTGCCATCAATAGAGGAATTAATCGCAGGGAATTTTTTTAGCGCTTCAATTGATGCTTTTATGAAAAATGACATAAAGCCCAGTTTAATTTCATGTTTTTGTAGAAATCGGTCTTTGTACTGGTTTCTTAAATCTATGACGCTTTTCATGTTGACTTCGTTAAACGTAGTTAACATGGCTGCGTTTTGCTGGGCTTGCAATAAACGTTCAGCAACTTTTGCCCGTAAGCGCGTCATAGGGACACGTTGTTCAGGACGAAAGCTTGATGATACAGGAGGAATGGCAGGCGTTTCTTCCGTTTCTTTAGCCAATACGGGGGCCGGGGTGACTTTTTGAGCGGGCTGTTCAGGTGCTTGCTGACTATTTTTAATGTGGTCTAATACATCTGTTTTGGTTAGACGTCCTTTTTTTCCTGAACCTAGAACCTCTAGTGGATCTATCTTGTTTTCCTGTATTAAACGTCTGACAGCAGGGCTTAGCGGAATATCTTCAGAGCTCGTCTGGTCAGTTTCCTGACTATCGCTAGTTGCTGGTGTGACGTCTGCTGCATCCTTGATTTCCAGTATTGCAAGTACATCTCCGGCAACAACGGTTGCACCATCCTCGTGAAGAATTTTGCTGAGCACACCTGATTCCGGAGCAGGCACTTCGAGTACAACCTTATCTGTTTCCAGATCAACCAGGTTTTCATTTTTATTAACGAATTCCCCGGGTTTTTTGTGCCAGGCTGCAAGTGTTGCGTCAGAAACAGATT
The DNA here is from genome assembly GCA_030632745.1 of Pseudomonadota bacterium. Classification (GTDB taxonomy): domain Bacteria; phylum Pseudomonadota; class Gammaproteobacteria; order GRL18; family GRL18; genus GRL18. Next base: position 2,041 of record DAOVUE010000384.1, read on the forward strand.
CAGGCAAGCTGGGGACCAGAATTTCAAAACTCATGTTAATTTCCTTCTTTTGCATCGTAAAGTGCTGCGTTAACAACTGCTTTTTGTTGTTCAATATGGACGGCATGATTGCCTACAGCAGGCGCGGCAGATCCCGGTCTTCCTGCATAAACAATAGTGATGTCTTTTTCTATGTTATCGTAAAAATGGTGCTTGGATTGATACCAGGCCCCCTGGTTTTTCGGTTCTTCCTGACACCAGATGATGTGCTCTAAATTGGGGTACTTGTCGACCTCTGCCTTAAATAAATCGCTGGGGAAGGGGTAGAGTTGCTCAATGCGTATAATAGCGACATGAGTAAGTTTATCCGTTCTGCGAGTCTCTAATAAATCATAATAG
>DAOVUE010000016.1 GCA_030632745.1 Pseudomonadota bacterium
ATAGAAATCAAAGACTTACAGTCAATAAATATGGATTCCCGCTAAAAGCTTGCCCCTGGCGAATGCAGGGGAATGCGGGAATGACGGAGTTTTGCAAGTACCTCTGATGTTATTAATAAAATTATCGCTGCCAAGTCCCTTAAATAAAAATATGCCGCAGATAAAATAGCTTTCATAAAACTGTAATGTTCTTTTGTTATGATAAAATGGATAATAGTAAATAGAGCTAAGTAGAAAAATTATATGCCAAAAAAAAATATATTAATAGTAGAAGATGAACAGGCCATCAGGGATATGGTTAAATTTTCTTTTTTCAATACCAAATTTGTTCTTAGTGAAGCGGAAGATGTAAAACAGGCAAGAATAAAAATTTCATCAAAGACGCCTGATCTGATTTTACTGGACTGGATGCTGCCCGATACTGATGGTGTAGATTTTGCCAGGGAGCTGCGTGAAGAAAAAAATACCTGTAAAATTCCCATTATCATGCTGACTGCAAAATCTGAAGAGAATGATAAAATTCGGGGTCTTAATGCCGGGGTTGATGATTACGTGGTAAAACCTTTTTCTACCAAAGAGTTAATCGCCCGTATTAAAGCAGTGATAAGACGTTCCACTAACATGGAAGAAGAAGAAAAAGTAATTAAAATAGGTGCTTTGAAACTTAATAGAGAAAGTCATCGGGTATCCTGTTCAGGAAAAAAGGTAGCTCTGGGCCCGCTTGAATATAAATTACTATCTCATTTTATGACCCATCCAGATAAAGTCTATTCCCGTTCACGCCTGCTGGATAAAGTCTGGGGAGGGGATATTTATATAGAAGAGCGAACTGTGGATGTACATATCAGACGCTTGAGAAAAATTTTGAAAGAATTTGACCAGGATTTTTTAATTCAAACGATAAGAGGCAGTGGCTATCGTTTCTCTATAGAAGAATGATCTTTAACACTATGTTGCTTTTAAGCCAAAGATTTTATAAAACGTGAAATTATTCACTGTCTTATATGAGGATTTTATGTTCTCATAAAGGCATCGGCTAATGTTTCGTTTTTGCTGAAGGTTCATATGAATTCAAACAAACTGTTTATCATTCTTTTTTTCGAATTATGTATTGTCGGTATGGCTTTATTCATTTTATTTTTTCTCGGGCAATCCAGTGAGATTAGCTGGCATTTATTTTCTTTAGGATTATGCCTCTATTTTTTCTGGCATATCTATAATCTTTTTCGATTAATAGAATGGCTGAGTTCAAAACAATGTCTGCATATGGATTCCAGTTTTGGGATCTGGAGTGAAATTTGTTCTCAATTAGTCAGTTTACAGCAAACGAGTCAATCAAGACAAAAAAAGCTGGTTAAACATCTAGGAAATTATCAAACTTTCGTTAACAAAATACCTGATGCTGTCATTATCATCAGCAAAGATAATACTAAGCAAAAAAATGAAATAGAGTGGTTTAATAAAAGGGCTCAATTAACCTTTCAATTGAAAAAGAAAAAGCATCTGGGCATAAGTCTTAATGATATATTTACTGACCCGGCTGTAGATGATTTTTTATCCTCCCCCGAGACTAATAAAAGAATGGAGCTGCATTCACCGCTTGATAAAAATAAAATTTTTTCTCCGAGGATTCTTCCCTATCACAAGTCTTCAAGATTATTATTGTTTAGAAATATTAGCCGTATTTACTGGATTGATAGAATGAGAAAGGATTTTGTGGCCAATATCTCACATGAACTACGCACACCATTAACCGTTATCAGAGGCTATCTGGAATCATTTGAATCCTATTTTGAAAAAGATAAAAAATTCTTACCTGCAATTCAGAGTATGCAGCTGCAATCTTTACGTATGGGTAATTTGATTCAGGACTTACTTGTCCTGTCAAAGCTGGAATCTGATACGGGTAAAGACGACAACAAACCTCTTTTAGCTGTGCCGACAATGATTGAAAATGTAATACATGATATCAAAGTGTTACATGGTGATAAAAAATATACTATTAAAAGTGATATTGATTATTCCCTGAAGATGCCTGGCTATGAAAATGAAATTCAAAGTGTTATTTCTAATTTAATCAATAATGCCATTCGCTATACACCATCGAACAGTATTATTCTGGTTCGCTGGTATAGCAATAACAATAAAAACTATTTTTCTGTGGAAGATAATGGTGAAGGTATTGAAGAAAAACATCTGCAGCGTTTAACGGAGCGTTTTTATCGTGTTGATAAAGGGCGTTCACGCAGTGAAGGTGGTACCGGTTTAGGTTTGTCAATTGTCAAGCATGTTCTCAATCACCATAATGCTAAATTAAAAATCAAAAGTAAACCGGGAGAAGGAAGCCAGTTTATTTGTTGTTTTATGCCTGATCTCTAATAAGTTAACAGACTTTCTGAGAAGTTACTCAAACATAATCTATCGTATTTTTTTATTGAAGTTACTTTTTAATATCATTAAGGCCAGATGGAGGTTGAGTGAGAATTTTAAAATAAGGATCTATAGTATAAGTCTTATCATCCATTGGCTGCTTCATTACTATATCGCCCAGTGTCTGCTCAATTTTATCAGCTATCGCTACCGTATAATGCATCGGATCCCAATAATTATTATCATTCGTTGTTATAGATGATTTAAACATAAAATCAACGACGGTGAGTTGTGGGACGGTCAGACCTATATCAGTCACTCGTTTTTTACATTCATCCCAGCTGAGTTTATCCTTAGACCCGGCCTGAGCCTGATCGTAATAATGGTGAGGTGGAAAAAGTAATATTTTTCGTGTTGACGGAGGTAATGATGAAAGCCAGTCTTTTAACTTTATAAGATCCGGAAATTTCCAGCTTTTTATTTCTGCTTCAGTTACTTTCACTGCAGCTTGAAGAGACTCCTTAATTTTTGTTTCAGCATTAGCATATAACTTTTTCTGAATTTGAGCCTGATCCAGTTCTTCAGCAAATTGCCTGGTAAAATCGGCATAACCATCAGCATCGTAGGGAAATGATCGAAAGCCCAGGATATTGCTTAACTGTCTCCGGCTATCTTTTATAATTCGTTTGTTTAACGGGGGGAGCTGCTGCCAGAAACCTGAAGCGTACATCCACTCCTGAATACGTCTTTCTTCCACCAGTCCCTTATTGTGAACATCAACATATTTTCCGACACCATCAATGCTGCACCAGACATCGTCTATACTTACAATAACCAGGTTTAGTTTGTCGTGATATTCTATAAACAGTGCAGCCATGCGTAACTGCTCATAGGGTGAACCGGCAGGTAAAGATAAATTGGCTATTTTTGCATCCAGCAGCTGATTTAAGTGCTGAGGCTTTAATAACATAACTGTTGAAGTGCCCATAATAAAGCTGTCAAAAGAGGGATTGCGTGCTATACCGGGGTTGAAGTGACGTCGTTTTGATGACACAGGTGAACGGGAAGCATCCGCTGAAAACATGAATATATCATACGCATCAACCAGATAAACCCATAGATATAATAATGCTAAAGCACTGATAGTGACACCCATCAGTAGTTTAAGAAATTTGTTCCAGTCAGAACTGGAAGTAGATAAATTCTCTTGCTTCATAACCTGTTATTACAATTAAATAGACTAAAAGAAAACCAAAACCTATGGCGTAAATTAATTTTGGCTTCAATAAATTCAAGGCAAAAGTCGTGCTTGAGGGACCGAGTGTCGCAATAATTCCAGCAATAATAATTATCTTCCAGTTATCCATATCCAGATGGGTAAAATCCACAGCAGTAATATGATACATACTCTGCATAATATCGAGTGCAATAGAAAAATCCTGGATCCTGAACAGTATCCAGGTAAAGACTAAAAATAGTGACAGAACTAACCAGCCGACAGGTTTTGGCAGTCGAAAGCCTGATTTTTGCCAGACAACATGCAGAGCAAGTGCTGTTCCGTGTAATACTCCCCAGACTACAAACGACCATGATGCACCATGCCATAGTCCGCCTAAAAACATGGTTATCGTCAGAGCCTGTACTTGCCGCATCAAACCAAATCGATTGCCGCCCAGGGGAATATAAAGATAATCACGCAGAAAAGTGGACAGTGAAATATGCCAGCGACGCCAGAATTCCTGAATATCAAAAGCGGAATAAGGAATATTAAAATTGGCAGGTATGGTAAAACCAAACATTAGAGCGAGACCAATAGCCATATCAGAATAAGCTGAAAAATCAAAATAAATTTGCAATGTAAAGGCTAAGGCCGCTTGCCAGGAATCAACAAAAGCAGTATCAGCACCTGATACAACACTGTCAAAATAAGGCGAAGACATGTCTTCCAGTGCATTGGCAAGTACTACTTTTTTAAATAATCCAATAGAAAACAGAACTAAACCACGCGAAATCCATACGGATTTTTCCTGATCAGCATAGGGGGCAGAAAATTGCGGAATAATATTATTATGCCGAACAATAGGGCCGGCGATGAGCTGAGGGAAGAAGGTAACGTAGAGTATATAATCAGAAAACTGGTAATGCACATCCTTATTTCGATACACATCAACGATATAGGATATTTGCTGAAAAGTAAAAAAAGAAATTGCCAGAGGCAGGATGACCGGGTTAATTGTCAATTCCAGTCCGAAAAGTGTATTAATATTATCCAGTAAAAACTGACTGTATTTAAAATAACCCAGCAGAGAAAGATTGATAATGATACCACTGATGAGTATCCAGCGTCTTTTCTGCTGATTTTCTATAGTGCTTAGAAAATGTCCGGTAACAAAATTAATGACAATGGAAAAGCCCATAAGCCACAAATAAACAGGATTCCACCAGCCATAAAAAATCAGTGAGGCGATGGTCAGGCTGCTTAACGCACTTCTTAAACCTAAGTAACGGTAACACAACAAAAACAGACTCATTACGATGGGCAGGAATACCAGTGTGAACACATGAGAGGTAAATAGCATCGAGAATCTTATCGCTTAGAATAATCCTGGAAAACGTATCGAGGATAACTGAATGAAGTTAAGAATTATAAACTAATGCTAGTTTCTCAGGCAATCTTTTCTACAAAAATATTCATTATAGAGTTAAGCTGATTCAATATATTTCAATATAAATTTTAAAAATATTATTTCTGATACAATTAAAATAGGATAAAAACTGTTACAATAGCATTTGTTATAACAAATCAATAAGTTACTTGTTTGTAACTGTTACAATCAGAGCATAAAAAATGACACAAAATATTCATCAGCACCGAATTCTTATCCTTGATTTTGGTTCTCAATACAGCCAGTTGATTGCCAGACGGGTACGTGAAGCAGGTGTTTATTGTGAAATTCACCCGTCAAATTATGATGCGGAGTCTATTCAGGCCTTTAATGCCAGCGGTATTATTCTTTCCGGCGGACCGGAAACGGTCACTTCCCATGATACTCCAAGAGCTGCAGATGCGGTGTTTGAGCTGGGTGTTCCGGTATTAGGTATTTGTTATGGTATGCAGACTATGACACAGCAGCTGGGTGGTCAGGTAGAAAATGCTGATCATCATGAATATGGCTATGCTCAGGTCAGAGCTCATGGTCATACACAATTACTTAAAGATATAGAAGATCATACTACAGCAGAAGGCTATGGCATGCTGGATGTCTGGATGTCACACGGTGATCGAGTAGTGCAGATGCCGGAAGGTTTTAAGCTGATGGCGAGTACGGATAATGCACCTATTGCCGGAATGGCTGATGAAGCACGGCATTTTTATGGCATTCAGTTTCATCCTGAAGTGACACATACCAAGCAGGGACAACGTATTTTTAAACGTTTTATTGAAGATATCTGTCGCTGTGATACGCTATGGAATCCAGGCAATATTATTGCAGACAGCATTAAAACTATTCGTGAGCAGGTCGGTGATGATGCTGTGCTGCTGGGACTTTCGGGTGGTGTGGATTCGTCGGTTGTTGCTGCACTTCTGCACAAAGCCATTGGTGATAAATTAACCTGTATCTTTGTTGATAATGGCCTGTTACGCCTTAATGAAGGCGATCAGGTGATGACCATGTTTGCTCAGCACATGGGAATTAAAGTGATCCGTGTTGATGCCGCCGAGCGTTTTTTAGGCAACCTTGCCGGAGAGAATGATCCTGAGAAGAAACGTAAAATTATTGGCCATGAATTTATTAATGTATTTGACGAAGAAGCGGACAAGCTGGACAATGTTAAGTGGCTGGCACAAGGAACAATCTATCCGGATGTGATTGAATCCGGAGGTCAGAATGGTACGGCTCATGTGATCAAATCACATCATAATGTGGGTGGATTGCCTGAAGATATGGCTTTAGAACTGGTAGAACCCTTAAGAGAGTTGTTTAAAGATGAAGTCAGAGAATTGGGTTTAGAACTGGGACTGCCTTATGATATGGTTTATCGTCATCCATTCCCGGGGCCTGGTCTGGGGGTACGTATTTTAGGTGAAGTGAAAAAAGAATATGCGGATATTTTACGTGAAGCTGATGCCATTTTTATTGAAGAATTGTATAAAAATGATCTCTATCATAAAGTATCGCAAGCCTTTGCTGTCTTTTTACCGGTAAAATCGGTGGGTGTAAAAGGGGATGGCCGCTGCTATTCTTATGTTATTGCACTGCGTGCAGTAGAAACCATTGATTTTATGACCGCTCGCTGGGCGCACTTGCCCTATGAAGTACTGGAAACTATCTCCAGTCGCATTATCAATGAAGTCGATCAGGTAACTCGGGTGAGTTATGATATTTCCTCGAAACCCCCCGCTACAATCGAATGGGAGTAAGCGATAGTGACCAGAAATGGATGCGACATGCCCTTAAACTGGCTGCTAAAGCGGCCAGTTTAGGAGAAGTTCCTGTCGGTGCTGTATTGGTTAAGCAGGGAGAGTTAGTCTCAGAAGGCTGGAATCAGCCTATTAAAGGCAATGATCCCACTGCTCATGCTGAAATTATAGCCATCCGTCAGGCTGCTGAAAAAATGGCAAACTATCGTCTTCCGGATACTACTCTTTATGTCACTATTGAGCCTTGCAGCATGTGTGCAGGAGCTATTGTTCATGCACGTATTTCACGCGTTGTTTTTGGTGCACCTGAACCCAGATCAGGTGCTGCCGGCAGTGTGATAAACCTGCTGCAGAATAAACAGTTTAATCATCAGGTTGAATTAACATCAGGAATGTTAGCTGAAGAATGTGCTCAGGTGCTAAAGGATTTTTTTCGCCAAAGGCGGGCGAATAAAATCCATCCCAATGACCAGGCATAAGGAATTTCTGCCTCATCCCTACCGGCCAATGAGTATTGAAAAGCTAGTTGTCGTCTGATACTTCCAGGTGTTTCCATTTGTCATAACAATCCACACCACAGAAATGGACGACATAATCCGTTGCTTCTTCACTTTTTGCCTCAGTAACGGGGATATCCTTTAAGCATACTTCACAGGCTACTTTTTCAGATTCAACTGCTTGTTTGATATCATTTTCATTCATATCAAATCCTCCTTAATGGCTAGTATTAATCTAAACCTAGTAGACAGGTCAGAAATTGTCAAGTGTATAAATATTGTGTGAATTAGAAATCTGTTCAGGAACGGGCACTGTAGAGGGAATATCTGATGAGAGGAGTAGGGTGGTCTATAACTAAAGTTATACAAAACAGCAGCATATGCTGTTTTGTATCTGATTTATTGAAATTAATCGCCTTTAATTTCCAGTAATTCAATTTCAAAAATTAATGTTGCACCGGGACCAATGACCGGTGGAGAACCCTGATCACCATAGGCTAAATGTGAAGGAATGGTTAAACGCCATTTTGAACCCACAGGCATCATCTGCAATGCTTCAATCCAGCCCTGAATGACACCGTTTACCGGAAACTGTGCTGGTTCATTACGAGCAACCGAACTATCAAAAACAGTACCATCAGTTAGAGTGCCATGATAATGGGTAACAACCATATCGCTTTGGCTGGGCTTAGGGCCATTTCCCTCAGTGATTATTTCGTACTGTAAACCTGATTCAGTAGTGATTACGCCTTCTTTTGCCGCATTTTCTGTTAGAAACATCTGCCCGGATTCTTTATTTGACTCCGCAGCTTTAGCGGCTGCAGCTTGTACCAGCTGGTTAATGGCAGAGAAAGCAGACTGCATTTCATCTTCAGGAAAACGTAAAGGTTTTTCACCGAAAATATCACTTAAACCAATGACTAGTGCATCTAAACTAAAGCCGGGAAAAGACTGACCTTTTACCTGCTGACCTAATTGCAGACCAATTCCATAACTGACCTTATCAGCATCTGTTTCAATCGAATATTCTGTATTGCTCATTTGTTACTCACAATTTCTGATTAATCTAAGGGTATATTTATTGGCAAAGTCGGTGTAAAGAGCTTTATACAAGGTATTCTATGCCAATTAGTGCAATATAAATGGGGCTTATGAGTGTTGTTTACAAGTCAATTTAAATTATTTATCAAGTAATATTAAAATCAGTAATTTTAAGATATTTTGCTTGAAATTTAGGCGGCAGTGAGCTGATGGTATCGCAGTACTGAACTTGATTTCTACCCGCCATTTTAGCTTGCTGGAGGGAATAGTCGGCACATTCTAAAATATTGGACAATGAAAGATTTTCCTGTGCTAATGAGAAGCCGATGCTGACCGTGATACCAAATTTAAATTCATTAATATTGAAAACTGTCTCAGACACGGAGTTTATAATGCGTTCAGCTGTTATATTAGCTCCGTGTACTTCAACTTCCGGTAGAATAATAATAAATCTATCACTTTCATAATACGCAAGAATATCCGTAGGTCTGATAGCTTCTTCAAGTAAGTGAGCTATTTTAATCAGTGTGAGCTCGCAAACTGTATCACCATAATTCTGACTGACGGAGCCTAAGTGATCGACATCAATTAACATTAGACAATAATGTGTATTATAGCGTTGATGACGATGATGCTCATCGACTAAACGGCGGATAAAATAACGTTTATTATACAGTTGGGTGAGGTTATCTTTCTGGGACAGCTGCTCTAAAACTTCTTCATCATCTTTTATCATTTGTGAGAATTTATTATAGCTTGCTGCAATGTATTCAAACTCTCTATAGGAATGTAATTCTATGGGCTGATGTTTGTGGCCTCTGGAAAAATTTTGAGCCCATTTTTCGAGTACCATAATGGGGTTAAGAATAGAACGATTAAGAAAAATAATGGTTCCTAAAGTAGTGATATAAACCAGTATAAGAACAGTGCTGATGATCACTGATGCTTCAATTTCGAGTTCCTTTGCTTTTTGAAAATAAATTTTTACTCTATTTTGCATCACCAGATGCAGCTGATCTAAAATTAAAGTGGTTTCTATAATGTGCCGGTAAAAGTCTTGTAATAATGGACGGGGAACCGGCTGATTATGATGTTGAGTCACTTTAAATATTTTAGCGGCAATACGATGCACATGACGCCAGTTAAGATAAGCTGTACGATAAAGGTCATTTGACAGAGTATTATTCTCATGTTTCAGTTCTATATTGTTAATGAGTGATTGTTTTATATCAGCACTTAATTGTAGAAACTTATATTTATCGTCTAATTCAAAATTATCCAGGAAGCGGTTAAAAGGGATGACACTTTGCTGTATTTTATCTTTTAGCTGGGTGACAGGAATAATATCGGATACAACATTATCAATGGCATAATTAAAAGCATTAGTTGATTTTTGAAAGAAATAGTAGCCGACACCCGCCAGAAAAAATAATGGCAGAATGACAACAATTACACTGATCCTCAAACGACTTCTAAGTGATGGTACAGACATGTTTTTAATATTAACAATGCTTGCTGAAAATTTTGTTGGTTTTTTTAACATGGATTAAGAGTTAATATATAAGTGTTAAGTGCTAAGTATTTGTGCCATTTGGTTCTAATAATTGGTTCTCGTGGGTGACCCCTGTTAAAATTATACACGCTCTTATCTAACATGAGTAGCCTTGAGCGAAAACAAAGCTCCTCTGTCTTATTTGCTATTTCTCTTTATATATAAAAAGGTTTGCAAAGCGACAGCGGCACACAATATTTGCCGAGGGATCTTATTAAAATAGGAAGTAATATCATTTGATTAATATTTACCCGGCCAATCGTTTAGAAAATCTAGTCATCCTGCTTGATAAAGTCATGCACACCGGCAGTCATG
>DAOVUE010000227.1 GCA_030632745.1 Pseudomonadota bacterium
GCGTTTTTTTGAAGCTCTGGTGCGCGGCCGGCATTATTCTGAAGTCGCACGAATCACCAGTCGAATTTGCGGCATCTGTTCTATTGGTCATACCCTGGCATCGGTTAAGGCAAGTGAAGAAGCACTGGGTATCATCGCCACAGAACAAACCTCTAAACTGCGGAAATTACTCAAGCATGCAGAAAATTTTGATTCCAATGTATTACATGTTTATATTCTTGCTGCTCCCGATCTGCTCGGTGCAAAGTCAGTATTTCCTTTACTGCAGAGTCATACTGAACTCGTTACACGAGCTTTAAAGCTGAAACGTCTGGCTCATGAGTGGGGGTCAGCCATTGCAGGACGCACAACCCATCCCACCACTGTAGTACCGGGAGGATTTACTAAACTCCCTGCAGTAAACACACTGAAAGAATTAAAAAACAAACTAACAGCGGCTCTACCTGATTTAGAGGCAACCATAGAAACCTTATTGTCTATTGCGGATCAAATTCCTGTGTTCAGCCGTCCTAGCGAATACATCGCGTTATCCAATGATAAAAACTATGCCATCTACGATGGTCAGATTCAATCCATTTTACCGGATGGCTTTAAGCAGCGTTATGCGGTATCCGCTTACCGTTCAATAAGTAATGAATATGTCAGTGAATGGTCAACGGCCAAGTATTGTAAAAACAAATTAGACTCTTATATGGTTGGAGCTCTGGCTCGAATTAATAACAATTATGCACGCTTAAAACCCCAGGCAAAAGCTGTTGCTGAAAAATTTTCTTTAACTTCACTGACCACTAATCCCTATATGAATACCATTGCTCAGGTGGTGGAATTAGTCAATGATGTTTATACTTCATTAGAGCTGCTTGATGATATCATCAGCAACGGTATTCATCAGGAAGCATTAGTTAAACCCGAACAATACGCTACAGGAATCGCAGCAGTGGAAGTGCCCAGAGGCATATTATTTCATGAATATCATTATGCTGAAGATGGACTCTGCACAGGGGGAAACTTTGTCATTCCTACCAATCAGAATCATGCCAATATTCAGTACGACTTTGAGAAATTATTACCTGAATTATTACAGCAAAATAAAACTGAGAGCGAAATAGAACTGGCGATGGAAATGCTGGTACGTGCCTATGATCCCTGCATATCCTGTTCTGCCCATTATTTAAAAGTTAAATTTGTCCACTAAGCTAAAATAAGACTGCTGAATATGAACTATATTATAGGCATGGGTAATGTGATGCGCAGTGATGATGGTATAGGCTCACACATTATTGATTATATACTCAATAATAAGCTGGAAAAGGGCTTCTATAGTCTGGATTTTGCCAGCAATGCCTGGGGAATTCTACCTTTATTAAATTCTGATACTAATAGTATTTTAATTATTGACTGCAGCTTGATGGAGCAGGAACCAGGCACTACGCAATTTTTTTCTTTAGGCTCAGTCATGAATAAAAATAAAATCAGTGTCGAAAGCCATGAAAGCAGCATAGCCCAGATCATAAAAATGGCGAAACAATCAGGCTATTCTATTCCGGACATTTCTATAATGGGTATAGAGCCGTATTCGATAGATTTTGGTCAAATATTATCCCCGATGATCAAGAATAAATTGCCGGATTATGCCAGGGAAGCCATTCAATTTATCTGGAACGCGGTTCCCCGATAAAGTAATAGGCACGATAATCATTATTCAAAAGTTCAACATCAACATGAAGTAGTTTTAAAATACCATTTTCAAATAAAGGGTTATTATTTACAGTAATATCACAATTTGTTGCAGACAATAATTGAGCCTCAGTTAGATTAAATGAGAGAGGGTTAGATATTGGAACTAATGAAAGCTTAACCCCCTTCATTCTGAACTTCGGAAACTGTGGTCTGTCCCCTATTTTCTTTAATAAGATCTTTATCACACGGCAAAGAACTTTATTTCTGTTAGAATGGTAAGCAATAGAATTATTTATAAAGTGAGAAAAAATAATGAATCGTTTAATTTATACTGCTGTGTACAGGAAAAAACAAATACTTTCTCTGCTCTTACTCTTTGTTTTCAGTCTTTTTATCTTTGCTTCAGTGCAAGCCAGAGAAATCAGCCCTTTTCCGGAAAATATAGCTCAGATGGAAACTTTTCGTGATCATATCGGTACCAGTTATTATTTTTATATTACCGGTAAAGAAGGCAGTCTCTGGGGAACCGGTACTTATACCAATGACTCTGATGTAGCTGCTGCGGCTGTTCATATGGGCCTTCTGGCAATAGATCAGACGGGTATTATTAAAGTCACAGTGCTGCCGGGCCAGGAGAATTATACGGCAAGTACAGCCAATGGTCTTTCATCCTCCTCCTATGGTTCATGGTCTGGAAGTTATACTCTTCAGGCCGATGATGGGGGTAATAATCCTGTATTGCCTGATCCGGGCAGCCTGACCAGTTTTCGCAGTGTAATCGGTGGTGTATATCAGTTTAATGTCACAGGCAGTCTGGAAGGTAGCCTTTGGGGCTCTAATGTTTATACCGATGACAGCTCATTAGCTATAGTCTCTGTACATGCAGGTCTTCTGTCTGCGGGTCAGTCTGCTGTTATCAGAGTGATTATATCACCTGGATTGTCATTTTATGTGGCTAATACTGCCAATGGAATCACTTCTTCAGCGTACAATAGCGAATGGGATGGCAGTTTTTCAGTGTCCAATATTCAGGGAACCGGAGTGTTAATGGCCTGGCCAGGTTCTATAGAAAATCCTTTAAGTGATCCGGGAAATCTGACCTCATGGCGTGATTTTACAGGGGGTGCTTATTATTTTACCCTGACGGGAGACAATACAGGAACTATCTGGGGTTCTTCCTTTTATACCGATGATTCACATTTATCCACGGCAGCAGTACATGCGGGGATGCTTAATAATGGCCAGTCCGGAATAGTTAAAGCAACCATTGAACCCGGACAGGAAGGTTATTTCAGTTCAACATCAAATGGCGTTACCTCATCAGAATTTAATACGAGCTGGTCAGGAAGTTATTCTCTGTCTGTTGCTGACGGGCAATCAGGCAGTATTCCTGTTATTAACAGCAGTCTTGAACAATCGCTTAATATCGGTGAAGCATTAAATTATCAAATAAGTGCCACTCATAATCCCTCTTATTATCAGGCCACTGGTTTACCTGAGTCGCTCTCTGTCTCTGCCAGCGGGAGAATTACCGGTACCGGTAAAATAAGTGGTCGATATCCCATCGAACTGTTAGTCAGTAATAGTTCCGGAACCAGTACTAAAACCTTAATTTTACTGGTCGGCGAGGTCACTAATGATATAAATAATGCCTGTGTGTCCAGTTTGAGCAGCACTCTGGTGTTAGATATTCCCATTTTGCAATATGATACGCCGTTTGGTTATCCCGTTTATTTTTGGGTTAAGGCACAATATCTTCCAAAGGAAGCAGGCCTTGTTTTTGAGATTACAGCGGCGGGTGAAGTCACTGATGAGCAGCTGATTAATGCAAACTGTAATAAAGCCTTATTAACGGGTACAGATATTTATAGTGTCAGTATTCCGCGTATTGATTATAGTACTGCTTTTTCAAGCATCAGTTTATCTGCTGATTTTATATTGGAATTCGGTGCTGATAATAAACTCTATTTAAGGCTCACTGGGTATGATATTTTTGATTAATGATTGTTCTGTAAAATAGCAAAATATTCTCAGTTTGGTTTAATCCGGGCTGAGGATAATATGGGCTGTTTGTTCCTGGCCCAATGATTGATAAGACAAATTAATGAACACTATGAATGATATAATACAATTTGCCAGTTTCTTTAGGCGGCGTTTTTCAAGCTACTTGATGCCCCTCTGCCCAACATAAGTATAGTTTGGGAGCTTCAAATTAAAACAGAGAGGGACAACATGATAGAAGTAAACCACCGCTGGCGGAGCTAGGAGCTTGTCCGAGAATAGAAATCCTACTGCGGAAAAGCTGATTTTGGCCAGATTTCACCATCATTTTCATGCTCTTTAATTAAGAGAATAAGGCAACTATTCGCCTAAAATGATAGCAAAATCTGACTTTGCTATACCCTTTGGGTGCAAAACAGCTTTCCCTCGCTACGGTGTCCATTCTCGGACAAGCTCCTAGA
>DAOVUE010000048.1 GCA_030632745.1 Pseudomonadota bacterium
AATAATAAATGATCTTCAATCTGATCGGGAAAATAAGCTTTTTCCGGGATAGGTGCATTACGGGTGGATACCTGAGAATAGAAGGTGCGATAAAAATCCAGAAAACCTTTTAAAATCAAGTCATATTCTTTCCAGAAGTGGGTACTTTTCAGCATAGCAACACCGCCCTGAATCTCCCAGCTGGGCAGGCCCTGAGGATAACCCGTCAACCCCAGTTGAGAAGCTGCGCCATGTACCGGTTTAAGTATTTTCAGATCCAGATTTTCAAAAAATTTACGATAAACATCACGTACATTAGCCTGAAAGACACTATGCTGACCACCGTCCGTTAAATTAGGGTTATTTGGATCGGCCAGTTCAGCTTCACGCAATTGTTCCATATTAAATACAATAAAATGATTATGCAGCATACGTATACTGGGCACACCGGGTGCGGTTAAAGGCCAGGTAGAATCAAGACTGGCTTCACCGGCTAAAATTAATGCATCTGCCGGATCAGGGTATTTTTCCAGCATATACTCAATCATTATCTGGTTCATTCGATTCCAGGAATTTTTTGTCTGCAGGGGTAATTGCGTACGCCGTACCGGTCGGCCTAAAGGATCAAGAATACATTTTGAGGAATTAAAGATAATTGAACAGTCAAATTCATTACTATGCCCTAAGGCTTTTCTATACAGCAGGAGATTTTCAGGATTCGACAGCAAACCATTATTTTGAGAGAGATCTTGAAGGTTTTCAGTACTATTAAAAAATTCATTCGGTTTCATTCCCTCGGGTACAGTTAAAGGTATAGGGCGAAATGGAGTTATAATTTCTCTGGGTCCCGTGTTCATATGATGTCCCTCAGGTTTTATGTGATTAATAAGGCTAATATTAACATTACCTAATACTATTTGTCTTGATATTTTTATTTTAAGCGGTCTAATCACGAATCGCCGCCTAAAATTGTAAGTGTGCTCTTTATCTGTCTTCTAATATGTGATAGAACGGATAATTCTTTAATTGAAGTAATGGATAGCCTGTTTATGTCTGAAGTAAAATTAACCCGATACAGTCACGGTTCGGGATGCGGTTGTAAAATTTCTCCTAAAGTTCTGGATGCTATTTTAAAAAGCAGTCTGTTTGTCCCTGAGGATGATAAGTTGCTGGTAGGAAATAAAACACGGGATGATGCAGCGGTATATGATATTGGTAATGATCAGGCTATTATCAGCACCACCGATTTTTTTATGCCGATAGTTGATGACCCGTTTGATTTTGGCCGTATTGCCGCTGCAAATGCTATCAGTGATATCTATGCCATGGGTGGGAAGCCTATTATGGCTATTGCAATCCTGGGCTGGCCATTGGATAAACTCAGTCCGGAAACCGCACAAAAAGTAGTTGATGGTGGTCGTAGTGTCTGTCTTGAAGCCGGTATTCAACTGGCAGGTGGTCATAGTATCGATGCTCCTGAACCTATTTTTGGTCTGGCTGTGACGGGAATGGTGAATAAATCATTATTGAAAAAAAATAATACCGCTCAGGCGGGTTGTAAATTGTATCTCACCAAACCTCTGGGGGTTGGCATACTGAGCACGGCACAGAAGCAAAATAAACTTAAAGCACAGCATAAGAATATTGCCAGAGACAATATGTGCCGCTTGAACAGCATTGGTGCTGAAGTTGCCTTGCTGCCTGAAGTGAAAGCCTTAACCGATGTGACAGGATTTGGTCTGCTGGGACATTTGAGTGAAATGTGTGAGGGCAGTGAAGTTAATGCAGTAGTTGAATTTTCTAAAGTGCCGCAATTGGAAGGGGTGGATGATTATCTGGCTCTTGGCTGCGTACCGGGTGGTTCACAACGCAATTTTGATAGTTATGGTCATAAAATTGCACCGCTCACGGAGCGACAGCAACAGATTTTATGTGATCCTCAGACCAGCGGTGGTTTGTTAATCGCAGTAGAGGCACAGGCAGAGTCTGAACTTGAAGATCTTCTGGAAAAACATAATATTGAAGTATACTCAATTGGTTATATGAAAGAGCGTTTTGAAGAGTTTTATATTGAAGTCATTTAATTGGGCTCCGACCCGGATTGATACATCAAAGCTGAGAAGAGTCATCAAATGATTAAAACTAAATTATGAAACCACCAATTCAAACAACTTTTCTGCCCCTGATCATTTTATTGACAGTCCTATTGTTTTCAGCCTGCACCGAAGATGCTCCACCCGAAAAAGTGATACGTCCTGTGGTGACGCAGAAAGTGGATATCCGGCAAAACTGGCAGCAGTCAAGCTATGCCGGTGAAGTAAAAGCACGCTATAAAATGTCTCTGGGCTTTCGTATCGGCGGTAAAATTGTAGAGCGTTTTGTTGAAGTGGGCAATGTGGTTGTACCGGGCACTTTATTAGCCAGACTGGATCCGGAGGATTTTAAACTGCAGCTGATGATGGCTGAGGCCAGTCTGGAAGAAGCTGAGGCTGAAAAGAAAAAAGCTCAGCAGGATTTTAAACGTTATAAACAACTGTATAAAGAAAAAGTGGTCAGTGCCACGGAACACCTTAATTATTCCAATGCTCAGGATGTCGCCAAAGCTCGATATACACAGGCTGATGCTCATCTTCAAGTCACCCGGAATCAGCTTGACTATACTCGTTTATATGCTGATAAGGGTGGCGTTGTTACTGCCCTGGATATGGAGGTAGGGCAGGTAGTGGTAGCAGGTCAAACGGTGATTAATATGGCTTTGCCGGAAGAAAAGGAAGTCATTATTGCGGTTGCTGAAAACCGCCTGAATGAAATACATAAGGCTGATGAAATCTGCATCAGTCTGTGGGTTGTTCCTGATAAATACTATCAGGGTAAAGTGCGGGAAATTTCACCGGGTGCTGATCCTGCAACACGAACCTATCAGGTTAAATTAAGCCTGCTTGATGCCGATGAACGGGTGCAGCTGGGGATGACAACCACGGTCATTATTCAACAGAAACAGCAGCAATTGGTTGCAAAACTACCCTTAACATCCGTTTTTCAAAAAGGCAGTCAGGCTGCAGTGTGGATTTATTCCCCCGAAACATCGACCGTGCAATTGCAGAGTATTGAAATTACGGCCTATCAATTTGATGCAGTGCTGATTCATTCAGGCTTACAACAGGGACAGATTGTTGTTGTTGCAGGTGTACATAAACTTCATGAAGGGCAGAAAGTCCGTCTGATGCAGCAGGAAAAGTTCACTGAAGGGGTCAAGTAGTGAAGGGCCGGGTAGTGAAAAATGAAGCAAAAAGCATCAATCTTTCTGAATGGGCTCTACAGCATCGTTCACTTACTATTTATTTAATGCTGGCTTTAGTTTTTTCAGGAGTATTGGCCTTTCGTGATTTAGGACAGGCAGAAGATCCCGCTTTTACCATTAAATTAATGGCAATAAAAACCTTCTGGTCCGGGGCAACTGCTTTGGAAGTTGAACAGCAGATAACAGATAGAATTGAAAAAAAATTACAGGAAACACCCTGGCTGGATTATTTAAGCAGTTATTCCAAAGCGGGGGAGTCAGTGGTTTTTGTCACCCTTAAAGATTATACCCCAGCTGAGGAAGTGGAAGATTCCTGGTATCAGGTAAGAAAAAAATTAACTGATATCAAACATACTTTTCCAATAGGTGTTCAGGGACCCTTTCCCAATGATGAATTTGGTGATACCTTCGGTATTATCTATGCCTTCAGCAGTGATGGCTTTACTTATGCACAATTGCGTGATTATGTTGATGAGGTTCGTTTGGAACTGCTGGCTATTGCTGATGTGGACAAAGTTGATTTATTAGGTGTGCAGGAAGAAAAAATCTATATTGAAATTTCCAATGTTAAAATATCTAAATTAGGTCTTCAGCCTACATTAATTTTTGACACGCTTAAGCAGCAGAATTATTTAACTCCAGCGGGAGATGTGAATACGGATTCTGATCGAATCTATATACGTGTCAGTCGCCTTGCATCAGTGGAAGCAATTGCTAATGTAGGGATTCGTTCCAATGACCGCCTGTTTCGTCTGGGGGATATTGCCACCATCTATCGCACCTATGTCGATCCGCCTGAGTTTAAAATGCATTTTATGGGGGAAGAGGTTATCGGTCTGGCACTGAGTATGGAAAAAGGCGGTGATATACTGGAATTGGGGCAGAATCTGGATAAAAAACTACATGAAATTCAGGCTAATCTGCCGCTAGGGATTGAAATACATTCCATTTCCGATCAGCCCGGGGTAGTGAAAAAGTCAATTAATGAATTCTTAAAAGTATTATTAGAGGCTGTTATTATTGTCTTATTGATTAGCTTCATCAGTCTGGGCTTTCGTACCGGTCTGGTGGTGGCATTGTCCATTCCCATGGTGCTGGCTATTACCTTTTTAGGTATGCAGCTATGGGGCATTGATCTGCAGCGTATTTCACTGGGAGCATTGATCATTTCTCTGGGATTATTAGTAGATGATGCAATGATTTCTGTTGAAATGATGGCAGCAAAAATGCAGCAGGGTATGGATCGCTATAAAGCGGCTGCCTTTGCCTATACTAATACCGCCTTCCCTATGCTCACGGGCACTTTAATTACTATGGCCGGATTTTTACCGGTGTTTCTGGCGAAATCATCTGCCAGTGAATATACCGGGTCAATTTTTATTGTGGTGGGTTTATCACTGATTATTTCATGGCTGGTAGCGGTATTATTTGTACCCTTTTTAGGTTATCGCCTGCTGCCATCGCATAAAAACAATTCAGCTCACGCTCAGAATGATATCTATCAAAGTACAATTTATACTCTTTTTCGTGTCATAATAAGTTGGTGTGTTAAGTGGCGAAAAACGGTTATTTTGATCACTCTGATACTCTTTTCACTGTCACTTTATTCTTTTCAATTTGTTGAAAATCAATTTTTCCCCAGTTCAAATCGTCATGAGCTCATTGTTGATCTCTGGCTGCCGCAGGGCAGTTCTTTTCAGGCCTCTGAAGCTGAGGCTGAAAAACTGGAAAAATTGCTGTCTGAAGACAGTGATATTATTAATTATGTCAGCTATATTGGCGGTGGTTCACCACGTTTTTATTTACCCTTGAATCAGGAATTAGGGCACAATAATCTGGTTCAATTTGTCGTCATGAGCAAAGATATTGAAGCGAGAGAAACTCTGAGAACTCGTCTTATTAAGGCTTTTGAAGAGGGTTTCCCCAACATAAGAGGGCGGGTAAAAAGACTGGAAAACGGGCCTCCTATCAACTATCCCATAGAATTTCGGGTTAGCGGAAAAGATCGGACTCAATTAAGAGAAATTGCCTCTCAGGTAGCTGCACTGATGCGCGACAATCCTTATGTTGATAATGTGAATTTTAACTGGAATGAAATGGCCAAGGTGGTTAAATTGAGCATTGATCAGGATAAGGCCCGGGTGCTAGGGATTAGCTCACAGGAACTGGCTGTTGTGATTAATTCCATTTTAAGCGGCTATTCCATTACCTGGTTCAGAGATAAGAATCGCTTGATTGAAGTTCTTGCTCGGGCTGAAAAGAAAGAACGTCTGGATCTGGGTAATCTGCGTGATATTCGCATTCCAACTCATAATGGTTCTTTTATACCTTTAAGCCAGCTAGTCTCTATTTCCTATGAACTGGAAGAAAATCTGATCTGGCGCAGGGATTTATTACCCACTATTACTGTGCAGGCCGATGTGAAAGGAAAAGTACAGGCAACGGATATCAGTGTACAAATTGATGCACAATTAAATACCATGCGCCAGACTTTAGCCACAGGCTATAGCATTAATATTGGTGGGACTGTTGAAGAAAGTGCTACTGCTGAAAAGGCTATAGCGGCAGTTATGCCCATAGTTGTTCTGACTATCTTTACCCTGCTTATGCTGCAGCTGCAGAGTTTTCAACGCACTATTATCGTTATTTTGACCGCACCTTTAGGCATTATAGGTGTCACCATTGCCCTACTGGCCTTTAATGCTCCTTTTGGCTTTGTGGCGAATCTGGGTGTTATTGCCTTATCCGGCATGATTATGCGTAATTCAGTGATATTGGTGGATCAAATTGAAAAAGACAGAGCAGAGGGTGAAAATTTAAGGGAGGCGATTATCAGTGCAACCATAAGACGTTTGCGGCCTATATTATTAACCGCAGCGGCAGCTGTGATGGCTATGGTACCATTATCCTTCAGTACTTTCTGGGGACCTATGGCAATAGCTATTATGGGGGGATTGATTGCAGCAACCCTGCTGACCATATTATTCCTCCCTGCTCTTTATGCAGCATGGTTTAAAGCATAAGAGATAAGGCATTTACCCGGCTGCCCATTGAGGCTATTAAACCCTTAAACCCTTACACCATGAGTCCACCAGATACGGCAGGCTCCCTCATCAGAAACCATACAAGGTCCGACAGGCTCTTGCGGAGTACAGGCTGTGCCATAGAGTTTGCACTGGTCTGGATAGTGTTTGCCTAATACGACATTAGCACAATCACAACCGGGCGGCATTTCACCAATATGACGACGAGCCAGCTCATTATATTCAGGGAATATCAGGCGGGCGTTGTGCTTATGATAGTGAGTTTTCAATTCAAAACCTGATGCTGGAATAATACCAATGCCGCGCCAGTTGGCATCAACTACATCCATTGTATTTTCAAGCTGTGTATGAGCGGATAAATTACCTGTGTCTTTAACCAGTTGAGGATAACAATTGTCCAGGAATAATCTGTTTTCTAATTTTTGCCTTATTACAGAATAAAAAGCAGCCAGTAGACTTTCTGTATTGAAACCTGCTACCGCTGCGGGTAAGTGATGCTTGTCAACCACAAACTGCCATTCATTAGCACCCATAATGGTGGCAACATGGCCGGGAGCCACCAGTGCATCAAAACCGGGTTTGTCATGATTGATATTGCATGATTCTAGCAACATAGCAACCGCAGGCCAGGTTAGACGTGCTGATAGCAGGAACAGTAAATTATCCGGCAGGCTTTCTGCAATAAGACCGGCGATGGGTGCTGTGGTTGTTTCAAAGCCTGCAGCAAAAAATATGACGTATTTGTCCTTATTGCTCAGTGCAATTTGCCGTGCTTCCAGTGGTGATGCAATAGGACGTATATCTGCACCGGATGCTTTCGCCTGCTGCAGAGTACGAATTGATTTTTTAGCAACATTCACAGGGACTCTCAGCATATCACCAAAGGCCACTACAATAACGTCTTCATTCAGGGCTAATTGAATGGCCTGATAAATATCTTCTTCGGGGCATACGCAGACAGGACAACCTGGCCCGGGTATTAATTCAATTTTCGGATGAAGAGCATTACGCAGACCGGCCATAGAGATGGAACGCTCATGACCGCCGCAAACGTTCATGATTTTTATCGCTTTAGTGCCAAACTTCTGCTGTGCCTGAGGAGAATCCATCAGCTGATTTACTTTTGATAACCAGGCTTTAGCATTGGGTTTTGTTTTCATTATTTATTGAAAATTATGCATGGGAATGAGCCGGGTGTTTTGTCTGCCCCTCTCTTTGAATAGACGGCAATACAGTTTCACCCAGGGCAATATGCTCACGATAGTGTTTCAGCTGGTGTTTCAGCCAGTTGATCCATTGCTCCAGGCCCTGATTTTTTCGTGCAGACAGTTGAAAAACAGGAGCTGGATTAGCCAGGTTGCGAATATTTTCCTCTGCTTTGCTGACACTGAAATCATCCAGGAAAGGAAGTAAGTCAGACTTAGTGATTAAATTTAAATTAGAAGCTCTGAACATGACAGGGTATTTGGCGGGTTTATCATCGCCTTCTGTAACAGAGAGCAGAGTCACATTCAAATGATGTCCTAAATCAAAGCTGGCAGGACAGACCAGATTTCCTACATTTTCTATAAACACAATGTCCAGTCCCTTTAAAGGTAATTCATGCAGTGCATCGTGCACCATATAGGCATCCAGATGGCAGGCACTTCCTGTAGTAATTTGAATGGCCGGTATATTTTTATTTCTTATACGCTGAGCATCATTTTCAGTTTCTAAATCACCTTCTATCACTGCAATCGATAA
>DAOVUE010000292.1 GCA_030632745.1 Pseudomonadota bacterium
ACTGCTGCCAAGACTTTTTATATAACGTAGTGTTGCTAATGATTTATCACCCCGGTTGACCAGATCCCCTGCAAACCAGAGGGTATCTTTTTCAGGATCAAATGAAATTTTGTCCAGTAAAAATTCCAGAGCATCAAAACATCCCTGAATATCTCCTATGGCATAAGTGGCCATTATCGTATACCTTCCTGTTCCTGTTAATGGGTAGCTTGTAGCTTATGATAATATCATCTATGCTCTAAAGAATGCAGTAAAAATTAACAAATAAAAACAGAAATAAACAGCAGAAATAAAGAGCAGGAATAATGAGTTCATTATGAATAATGAAATGCCCGTTGAGCTGCGGCAGTATGAACAAAGTACGCTAGAGACTTTTCTTAAGACTATCAGTGACAGCGGACTGAGTCAGCTTAAAGATAAACATTTGCAGCAATGGTTGAAAGTATTAATTTGCAGTGATTTTGTTCAGCGTCAGTTTATTCATCATAAAGTTTTGATTTCCAGTCAGTGGCTGGCGGGTGACTATTTCAGAGCTTTTGCAGAACATGAAATGGCTGTACAACTGGCACAGCAAATGAAATCTGTGGCAACAGAAACTCAGTTGCTGCAGATATTACGTCATTTTCGAAATCAGCAAATGGTCAGAATTACCTGGCGTGATATTAATGGCCTGGCAGATTTAAATGAAGTCATGCAGGAGTTATCACAGCTGGCTGATTGTTGCATAAAACAGGCTCTGCACTGGCTGGATAAACATCAGCAAAAAGAATTTGGAATTCCTCTGGATAGTGATGGACAGGCAATAGAACTGATTGTCATCGGCATGGGAAAGTTAGGTGCCTATGAGCTTAATTTTTCTTCTGATATTGATTTGATTTTTACTTTTTCAGAGCATGGTGAAACAGTCGATGGACATCGCAGTATTAGTCATAATGAATACTTTATCAAATTGGGTCAGGCTCTTATAAAGGTTTTAGAGAAAAATACAGCCGATGGTTTTGTGTTTAGAGTGGATATGCGTTTGCGTCCATTTGGTCAAAGCGGTCCTTTAGTCTCAACTTTTGATGCTCTGGAAAATTATTATGCTGCCCATGGCCGGGAATGGGAACGTTATGCCATGATTAAAGCCAGAGTTATTACCGGCAGTGATGCTGTTCGAGTCTATCTGCAGTCTCTGCTCACCCCGTTTGTCTATCGTCGCTATATTGATTTTAGTGTCTTTGAATCATTACGTGAAATGAAATCCATGATTGCCCGTGAAGTGAAACAAAAGAAAAAAGAACACAATATCAAGCTGGGTGCCGGGGGTATTCGGGAAATAGAATTTCTGGTGCAGGGCTTTCAACTTCTCAGAGGCGGACGTGATGCTCAATTTCAGGAACGAAAAGTTAAGAAAGCATTGTCTCATATACGTGGTGAGGGCTTACTGCCAGCATATGTTGTGGTCGATTTACTCTATAGTTATGATTTTTTACGTAGAACAGAACATAGAATTCAGCAAATTGATGATAAACAAAATCATAGTTTACCCGATAGTGATTATCCACGTGCCCGTATTGCTTATGGTATGGGTTACTCTAACTGGGATTCTTTTGCTCTGCAGCTGCAGAAAATAAGGGATAAGGTTCAGGATCATTTTGAACAATTACTTCATGCTCCTCAGATGGATGATGCAGAGAGTGCCGATGATGATGTTCAGGGGATCTGGCAGGGCAGTTTAAGTGATGAACGTGCTGCCGCTATTCTGACTGAATTGGGATACCGGGATGGTATGACGATTGTGCGTTTGTTAAGTGCATCCAGAACTTCTCATCGTTATCGGAAAATGTCCCGAGAGGGAAGTAAGCGTTTGGATAGGCTTATGCCTCTGGTGCTGAAACTAGTGGCTTTGGCGGAGCATAGTGAAATAACATTTAAACGGATTATGGATGTGATTGAAAGCATCTTACGCCGTTCTGTTTATATGACTTTGCTGGCGGAAAATCCTCTCGGGCTTTCACAATTAGTAAAACTATGCGCTGCCAGTTCCTGGATTACACGCTTACTGACCCGATATCCGGCATTATTTGATGAGCTTCTGGATGCCCGGGTTTTGTATGCACCCTTGCAGCGACGGAAATTATTCCAGGAACTGGAAGAAAAAATGTCTTTAATCCCGATGGATGATTTGGAACAAAGGATGGAAGCCTTACGTTATTTTAAGTTAAGTCATTCTCTTAGAGTTGCGGCTGCAGATTTAACTCATATTATACCTGTAATGAAAGTAAGCGATTACTTAACCTGGATTGCTGAAGTGATTCTACACTTTGTTTTACAAACAGCATGGCATGATATGGTGTCCCGTTATGGTTTTCCTCAACAAGCCTCAGGGATTGATGAGCCATCTGTAAGTACTCCTTATATAAGTGAAGAGACAGCTTATGGCTTTGCTCTATTAGGCTTTGGTAAAATGGGTGGAATTGAACTGGGTTACAGCTCAGATCTGGATATGGTTTTTTTCTTTGCTGATCGATTTAGCGGCGGCAGTACTACAGGTAACAAAGTAGCGGGTGATAAGGTAGCAGCTAATAAAGCAGCAGGTGATAAAGTAATAGAGGCTACTCTTTTAAAGCACAGAAAATCTGTTGATAATTTACAATTTTATTCCAAATTATCTTTGCGAATTATGCATATACTGCAAACTCAGACTCAATCAGGGATTTTGTATGAGGCCGATATGCGACTCAGACCCAATGGCCATTCAGGTTTAATTTGCAATACTTTAAAAGCCTTTAGAGAATATGAACTGGAAAAAGCCTGGACCTGGGAACATCAGGCACTGGTCAGGGCTCGCTTTGTCTGTGGGGATGAGCAGCTGATTAAAGATTATGAGGCCGTTCGCAGAGAAGTTTTGTGCCAGTATCGGGAAACAGAGAATTTAAAAAAAGAAGTGCGGGAGATGCGGGTAAAAATGTGTACCGCATCAATAAAAAAGAAAAAAGGTTATTTTGACATTAAATATGGTTTTGGCGGTATTGCAGATATTGAGTTTATGGTGCAGTTTCTGGTATTAAATTATGCTAATGCCTATCCGGAGTTATTAAACTGGACTGATAATATTAGAATTTTGGATGTTTTGGCTCAGACTCATTTAATCCCCGTGCCTATGGAGGCAGATTTAAATCAAGCCTATCAGCACTATAGAGAATATTTACATCATTTAAGTCTACAGGAAGCTGTAGGCCTGGTCACGGAAGATAAATTGATAAAAGAAAGAACACAGGTAGAGGAATATTGGCAAAAAATTATGCAATAAGCCGAATTTATAAAATAATCCTAAAAACCTTGGTTGAATCGTAGCGAGGATGACTAAGGTGCTGTAGGTTACCAAAAGTAGGCGCTCTTAAGCGAGAGTTTTACTGGTTATTTTGGATTTATTCATACCCTGAGGGCACCTGGTAGTCATTCTATGGGTGAATTCAAAATATCCGGAAAGCTCTTAAGATGCAGTGACTTAGACATCCGCAGTAGATTTAACTGAGGTGTTTAGGATAATACCTCTATTAATTGCTCACTGAGCAATG
>DAOVUE010000304.1 GCA_030632745.1 Pseudomonadota bacterium
AGAGGGTATCGTTGCCGGACTGAAAAAAATACCCTTATCATTCTATGGTATGAATATCGCTCATTTTGGTATTGCAGTCTTTATTGTTGGTGTAACTTTTACCGAATCCATGAGCTTACAGAAAGATTTACGTATGGAGAAAGGAGACACCATCAGTCTGGGTGGATATTCATTTACTTTTGAAGGTGCAACATCACGCCAGGGTCCTAATTATGTGGCTTATGAAGGTGCTGTCAGCGTAATTAACCCGAAAGGTGAGTCTGTTGGGATACTGACTCCTCAAAAACGTACTTATCAGGTGAGTGGTATGCCAATGACTGAAGCGGGCATTGATGCGGGATTATTCAGGGACTTATTTGTTGCTTTAGCTGAAAAATTAGACAATGGAGCCTGGAGCTTAAGAATTTATTATAAGCCCTTTATTCGCTGGATCTGGCTAGGGTGTATTTTTATGGCTCTGGGTGGTGTTGTGGCTATTTTAGATAAACGCTATCGACTGAAGGTGGTTTCTAATAAGACGGTTGCTGCATAAGATATTAGCCCACATAACTAACACAAAAAGAGTAATGATTTAAATGAAAAAACAATTTATGACTCCGCTGATTATCTTTGGATTTTTAGTGGTTTTATTAGTCGTTGGTCTTATGAAAGCGAAATATGTGCGTGATGTGCCTTCGCCTCTTATCGGTAAGTCTGTACCTGAGTTCTCTATACCGACGGTAGAAGATCCGCAGCAAGTTTTTACTAATGAAGAATTAAAAGGGCAGGTTTCTCTGGTCAATATCTGGGCTTCCTGGTGTGTTTCCTGTCGGGCCGAACATAAACTCTTGAATGTTATAGCACAGCAGGGGGTCACAATTTATGGTATTAATTATAAAGATGAATTAGCTGATGCACGCCGCTGGTTAGCAGCTTATGGCAATCCTTATGTTAAAAGTGCCCATGATATAACAGGACGTGCAGGGATTGACTGGGGTGTCTATGGTACACCTGAGACCTTTGTCATTGATAAAAAGGGCATGATTCGCTATAAACATACCGGGCCGGTTTATCAGGAAGATATAGCAGATAAAATCTTACCTATGATTGAACAATTAAAGGCTGAATCGTAATGAATGACTTTAATAAATCCAGACTGTTCAGAAACAGTTTTTATATACTGCTATCTTGCTTTGTTATTATTTCACTAATTCCAGCACTTTCATCCGCAGGACCCAGGGGAGCACCCAGAGAGCCTATTGTTTTTGAAAATCCGCAAATTGAAAAAGACTATCTTGAACTATCAGAAGAGTTACGTTGTCTGGTGTGTCAGAATCAGAATTTAATCGATTCTAATGCTGAACTGGCAGATGACTTGCGTCGTGAAGTCGCAAAAATGTTAAAACAGGGTAAGGATAAAGAACAGGTCGTTGAATTTATGGTGGATCGTTATGGTGATTTTGTTTTATATAATCCACCCTTTAAACCCACCACCTGGTTGCTCTGGGGCGGGCCTTTTGTGCTGATGTTTTTTGGTTTATTTATTATGTTGAAAAAAATTAGAGCGGCAAAGTTAAAAGACAATCATGACAGTGCTGAACTATCAGCTCAGGAAAAAGAAACATTACAGGCTATCCTGAAAAACAAAGAATAAAATAAAGAGATTTTGTATAGCTTTAAGTCTTTTTAATGTGAACAAATAATTGCTTAATTTAAATTTTTAAAGGTAAGAATATTAATGTGGATATTAATGTTAATTGGTGTGTTATTTCTGGTCATTGCTATTGCGCTGCTGAGCAGGCCATTATTTAAAACCTATTCTGATAGTGAGCAGGTAGAAGCTCAGGGATTAGCCAATCAGCGTAAAAATCTCAATATTGAATTGTATGAGCAGAAAAAAGTACAATTAGAACTTGATTATGTTAATGGTTTACTGGATGACGAAGCAAAAGAACAGGCGCAAAATGAAATTGAGCACAGTTTAATTCAGGACGCTGCAAGTTCTGAGTCAAATGAACTGGTGATGATTTCTAATACTAATGCAAAAATGCTGGCTGCTGTTTTCCTTGTTTTTATTCCTGTTTTTTCGATAGTAGTCTATGCCTATCTTATGCCGCAAAATTATGATCAGCTGGTGTTGGGTACGCAGGATGTTAAACCGCAAAATGATCAGCACTCTCAACTCTCTCAGCAACAGGTGCCTGATATAGCCACGATGCTGGTTACTCTGGAAAATAAATTAAAAGAAGATCCCGATAATATTCAGGGATGGAATATGCTGGCACGTTCTTATACTGTCACAAAACGATATAGTGATGCTGTTACTGCTTATGAAAAAGCATTAGAGCTGAGTAAAACTTCCCCGCAGGAAATACCGGATCTGGAAATTAGTTATGTTGAAGCCCTGATGCAAACGGGCGAAAAACAAAATTATAAAAAGGCAAATGAAGTATTAAGCTCACTTTTGAAGATAAATCCTAATAATGGTGATGCTTTGTGGTTTAAAGGCTTTGTCGATTTTGAGTCAGGAAATAAGGCACAGGCTATAGAAAACTGGACTCACCTGTTAACTTTATTACCGGCTAATGGTGAGCAGGCTAATATTGTTAATACCTATCTGAATCGAGTCATTGTTGAATACAATAAAGAATTATCCCCGGAAAAACAAATTGCTGTTAATCAGCCCGGCCCCGCTGCTGACACTCAAAAACAAACACCCGATCCCACTGCTGAAAATGGGCCTGCTCCAGGGCAGCAGCTTACGGGCTCAAAGGAAGAAAAAGTATTTATTGCTAATATGATTTCCAGAGTAGAACAACGGGTTAAGGATAATCCACAGGATGTTGGCAGCTGGAAAAAATTAGGCAAATCGTATGACGTGCTAGGACGTTCTGTTGATTCTGCTAATGCCTACGCAACAGCAGTTGCATTAGATACTAGTGATGTTGGTTTACTAATAAGTTATTCAGACGCTGTGATAAAGACAGGCCAGGTAGATCAACTGGATAAGGCTCGTATTGTCTTTGCACAATTATTAGATAAAAACGCTCAAAATGCTGATGCTCTATTCCTGTCCGGTACTCTTGCCGCTGCGGCCGGGGATTTTGAACAGGCAAAATTATTTTGGGGCAATCTCTTACCCTTATTAACAAAAGACAGTCCCGCTTATCAGAACGTTGAACGTAATCTGCAATCTTTACCCTAACATTGTAATCAAAGTTGTAATCAAAGTTGTAAAAATTTTGTAAAAAAAGTGGTTCATCAAAAAATGCGTACTTTTTATATGACAGAATAACAACCTTAACGGACATATAGGGTAAAGAAAGATCAAGGGACAAAAGAAGGGGGGGATCGCTCGGATAAGTGCTTAATGAAACGATTGCACAGAGGACGGGTTTGCCTGCCTGGGGACGCTTTGCCTCGTGGTACCTACTTTTGGCAAGGGCATGACCACCACGGATGGTGGAAATGCAG
>DAOVUE010000137.1 GCA_030632745.1 Pseudomonadota bacterium
CAGAGTGGTAATATCAGTGGGGGCAATTTTTTCTATGGTTCTGGAAAGAGCCAGCATCTCATTACTGACGGCAATTAAACCGTCCAGTGGTTCATTATCGGTTTTTTCAAGCTGTAATTTATCCTGCTCCAGCTGCGCAAGCTGAAAAGCGCGCTCAATAATCAAATTCAGAATATCAATATCAACCGGTTTTTGATAAAAGTCATACGCACCGGCTGCCACTGCTTTTATAGCATTCTCTCTATCATCATTGCCTGTCACCACTATCACTTTGGCGCCGGGCAGCAGCTCCAGTATTTCATTTAAGGTTTTAAGTCCTTCACTGGCATTAGCCGGATCCGGCGGCAGGCCTAAATCCAGAGTCATCACAAGCGGTTTATAACGACGCACTGCCGAAATGGCCTGTTCCCGGTCACCGGCAATAACCACCTGGTAGTCTTCAAAACTCCACTTCAGCTGTTTTTGCAAACCGGGATCGTCTTCAATAATTAATAATACTTTTTTCTTGTTAGGCAAATTCTTTTCCTGGACTTTAGGGATTTGGCATTAATTGAAATACCAGTTTTTTTGCTCTTAGCTTCCCCCTTTCTTCGCCTCAGGGTGCCTACTTTTGGTAGAAGGGGGATTGAGGGGGTTGCAAATCAACAACTTAAACCCCCTCAGTCCCCCTTTGAAAAAGGTGGAGGCAAAAGCATAACAGTTTTGGTACTTCAATACCCTTAAGGGGCACCGAGGTAAATGCCAAATCCCTTAGAGCTCTATTACATTTTTGGACTACTCTTAGTTGTACTCTCAATGTAAAGACGTTGCATGCAACGTCTCTACGTGTCTTTGTTTAAGCGTGGAAAGGTTAGAGTGAAACAACTGCCTTCTCCCGGTGTGCTTTGCACTGAGAGAGTACCGGAATGTTGATTGACATAGGTTTGGGCTTCATAAACACCAATCCCCATCCCGGCATTTCCCTTGGTGGTATCAAAGGGTTTAAATAATCGTTGCGCAATAAACTGAGCATCCATACCCACACCGTTATCGATTACTTTTATAGTAGTCGCATTTTCTGTTTGTTGCAATTGAATATGCACAAAACCATTATCAGCCGTTGCTTGCTGAGCATTCTGAATCAGGTGAATTAATACCGAGCTTATCTGTTCTTTTTCACCACGCATTTCACACTCTGACAATGGTGTCTGCAGCAGGGGAAGAGGTTGTTCATTGCTTTGCTGATCCACAGCTTGTTTAACTACAGCAAGCAGGTCGATACGCTTGGGTTTAAGTTCCTGTTTACCCTGTTTCAGCTGTTGCACCAGATTGTGCATTTTAGACACCGAATTGCCCAGTGTTTCAATAGCATCGTCAATAAATTCGGGATTGTGCTTATGCTTTTGTGAATTTTTAATGATCAGGCTGATTTGTGAAATGACATTTTTTAAATCATGCACTACAAATGCAGATAAACGGTTATAGGCTTCAAATTGCCTGGCAACGGACAATTTTTCACTCGCCTGCTGCAATACCAGAGCATTAGCAAGCTGCATTCCCACTGTTTTTAATACATCATGATCTTCCCAGTTTAATTTTCTTGCAACCAGTGCCCGGCTTAAGACCACAAATCCCTGTAATATCTGATGCTGGTATAATGGGACTATTAGCCATACCTGCTTACGTTCATCCAGCCAATAGGACAAATCCACCTCATCATAGACTTGCGGTTCATTCTGGTATTCGTATAAATCAATAACCCACTGTTTACTGTTGAGAAAAACAATAAGATCCGAGTTCCGGGATATCAGCTGTTGTGCTTCAAATCCCATAGAGATGTCTTCCACCAGATGATAATCCCCCTGTTCATTTTTAATCCACAATCCCCCTCCATTGCTATCGACAATACCGGCTAAGGTTTTAATAATGTAGCTGGACAGGTGTGAAAAAGAATCTAATTCTGCCAGGGTACGACTGATATTAAGCCATTGCTTTCTATAATCATAACGATAGTGAACAAAATGTTTATTTAAAAAAACTTTTAATAAGGCACGCAGCTTTCCTGAAAACAGTAGTACAAGCAGTATGATAAAGGCAAGAAAAATAAACACAATCTGAGCCATTCCACCCCACAGCCCGCCCCAGTACTTAATATAATATCCGGCCAGAGACATAATGAGCAGATACAGACCGGTGCTGACTAAAGCGGCACTATGAAACACCACTGTTCTTGAGGGATGAAAGCTTTTGGTGTCATTTTTTAAGCGTTTCAGGCTGATTAATAATAACGGCACTAGCAATGCATTGATAAGCCCTCTCACATCCCATAGTTCATAGTCCAGGCGGGCAAATAACAGTGCTTTGCTGTACAGTGCAAAATCAAACGCAAATACGCCTCCCAAAGCCAGGCAGGTAAATTTAATTTTCCAGCGCTGCTCAGGCGGTGAGTTTCTATACAGTTGTTCAACCAGGATTAAACCGATAACGGCGAATACAGTATGCAATAACAGACGCGGATCAAAGCCTAATAAGCTATTGAGTAACAGGGATAGAGAAGGAATAATTTCTATAAAAAATACCCCCAGAGAGAAGGCAACGATCCCCAGGGCATAACCCGTTTTAATTAAAAATAAATAACTGTTTTCATAGCGGATACAGGTAATTAATACCAGCAGGTAGGTAAACCAGGAAAGATTGCGCAGACTTTCCAGGGCAAATATTTCTGAAATAGACAGAACGTCCTCAGTGCTTAAACTATAAGCCGTATAAGAGGACCAGAGTAATGAAAAAAAACTAGCCGCGATAAGCGTCAGGCCGGAGGTGTGTTTTTTTAACCCGCTGAAGGAAAAGATAAAAAGAAATAGAAACGCCAGAGAAGAGGCAAGATAAGAGTATAAGCCAAGATGGGATAAATTAAGCTGAGTCATATAATCCTAAATAAATAGTTTTTAGGGAGCTGCCCCGGCCGCATTATCGACTGCCCTGTCCCCATAAAACGACTTGAATGGTGTGTAAAATAATCATGGTATCCAGGAAAAGACCATAGTTTTTTAAATAATATAAATCAAACTCCAGCTTATTTTTAGTATCTTCTACTGTGGAGCCATAAGGATAGCAAACCTGAGCCCAGCCGGTAATTCCAGGCTTAACAAAATGACGAATTTCATAAAATTCGATGGAATTAGAAAAATCAGATACAAACTCAGGTCTCTCCGGACGGGGACCGACAAAGCTCATTTCACCTTTAAGCACATTAAATAGCTGGGGTAATTCATCAATGCGGACTTTGCGAATAAATTTTCCCACTTTGGTCACTCTATTGTCATTTTTCTCAGCCCATTGTGCACCATTTTTTTCAGCATTCATGCCCATACTGCGAAATTTAATGACGTCAAAATTGATATTATGTTCTCCAACCCGACTTTGCTTATAAAAAATGCTGCCTTTAAAACCTGATTCAATCATTATTGCGAGTGCAGTAATGAGCATTATAGGCCAGGTAATAGCAAATAAAATCACCGCATAAAACAGGTCGATAAGCCGCTTAGTTCGTTCATAAGTTTGCCCACGAACAAAGCCATCAGAAAAAATCATATTGCTGGGATGAACCGATTGCAATTTTATTCTGCCGGTGTGTTTCTCCAGAAAAGAAGAAAGCTTAATAATATCTACCCCGTAAACCTTACAATCTAATAATTCTTTGGTTTCTAATACTTTTCTCTGGTCATCTAAGGCAACGATAATTTCTTCAATATGATTATTTTTGACATACTCAAACAGGTTGTCCGGTACAGGAATCACGTTTTCTGCAGGCACTTTGATTTTTTCATTATTGACAGGCAAATAACCAATGCAGTTGAAATGCTGGGTGTCTCTTTTACGTCTCAGCTGCCCGATTAAATTAGCTCGCTGTCCTGCACCATAAACCAATACTTTTTTACGATATATTTTGTCTGTCTTTCTTAATAAATAGCAGGCATATCTTGTTAACAATAGTGCCAGTGCAGAAAAAGCTATGGTATAGACAAATGCCTGACGGGAAATGTCCATTTCAGGCTGTGAATAAAATATCGAGCTCATTATCATTATAGAAACAACCAGTGCAACTCCCCCTCTAAGAACGGTAGCTGTCAGCTTATCACGTAAATGTCTATTGTACAGTCCACAGGAAGTCATAATAGTGAGGACTACACAGGCATAGATAAAACCGATAAAAAGTGCATCATAAAAGTGGGTATCAGAGCTTTCTGACAGCTTGATACTCAGGGGAACGGACATCCATAACAACACAAACTCAAGTGTTGCTTTAATAATTTGAGTCAATGGAACATAATGTCTGAAAAGCTTGACCATAAGATTTTATAAGGTTGTCAATTTTAAAAGCCTATTCTAATTTATTTTTATAAAAAAGGCTAACCTCATTTAACAGCTGCATGAGACCTGATTCCCACTTTTTATAAATCTTATGGAATTAATTTATTTTTCTGCAGTAAAGAGAGAATGTATTCAGCAGGAATTGCATAAGTAATACCACTGGGTTTTTGCAGTAGTGACTCCTTGCTCTCTTTTATAAACACTTTATTAATAACCCCTATGACCTGTTGTGTTTTTTTTGAAACCAGAGGGCTTCCACTATTTCCGGGGTAGGCTGTCGCATCAAGCTGATAAATCATATAGGCTTTCTGCAAGTGTCGAATATTTTTACTACTAAGATGTGCTGCACTCGGGACTGGTGTTGCTATGGGTGAAATGGCAGAAATAATTCCCTGATGTGTTACTGGATGCAGGCCCAGCACTGCTCCTATGGGAAAACCGGTAAAGACTATGGCTTCACCTTCCTCAGGTTTAAAGCGTCGATTGATGGTTAATGGGGGTAATTTTGCGTTAATAATCTTTAATAATGCCAGATCGTGGCCGGGATCAGTGTCAATAATTTTTACACTTCGATAAAGTATTTTTTTATTGTGACGATAGAAAACAACTAATTTTTCTCTTTTAGATTTATTGAGATCGTTTGGCAAAACATGGTAATTAGTGATGACATAACGACCATCTGCAACCACAAAACCCGTCCCTGATAATTTAGAAGGGGGGCGTCTTATTCCCATATAAGTACCGACCCCAACGACCGACGGCTTTATTTTTTTAATCAGCGAAGGTAAGTTGTCAGCATAACTAAAACTTGAAAAAAACACTGCTAAAACAACGATTAATATAGAGCTTCCAGGCATTAAATGATAACCCTAAGTACCAATAGATTCTAGAATATTAAAAGCAATCTTATCTGTTTTTTCCTTTCTTCTATCCAAACCACTGCGCCGATCTCCTCCAACATAGACTCCCGAACTATCACACAAAGGAAAAGCAACATTCCTGTCTGCAGTACGTCTATCCGAAATCCTTTTTTCCATGATATAGCCTAAAAATTATAGTAAACAATAAAAACTATAAAGCAAATTCTATGCCAGGGCAGGCTCTACGAAGGAAGGAATCTAAAAATCAAAGACTTACAGTCAATAAATAGTAAATATTCGGTAGCCCCA
>DAOVUE010000194.1 GCA_030632745.1 Pseudomonadota bacterium
AAAAAAGGGGGAAGAAAAAGCAAGAGATATTGATGTTTTGCAAGTACCTCCTTTATCAATAAATATGGGAAGGAACTATCGATAAGTATACTCTGTTTAACAGAACATGCTTCTTCATAAGCCCGGAGACCGACCATTAGAGTTACCTTAACCATGCGGCGGGCTGTGGTTGGATAGAACTATAGCTTTCGATCTGATATCACTATAAGTTTTCCTATTCATTTCCCCCTGCATTACATTTATTTATGTACACGGGCGTGTGTACGTATTGTACTTAGGGACTTCTATGACTCATCAAACAACTTTTATCAGTACTATTTCAGTTCTGGGTATTTTTTCATACCCACTTTTTTTACACGCGGAAACTATTCAGGTAGAAAATAGTTTAGCTGAAACTTCACAGCTCTCCCGCTCAGAGCTTCCACAAATTGTTGTCACAGCCACTCGTACTGCCAGTACAGTGGATGAAACAATAGCACCCGTCACTATTATCAGCAGAGAAGATATTGAGCGCAGCCAGGCAAGCACTTTAAGTGATGTATTACGCACCACAGCGGGGGTTAGTTTCACCAGTAATGGCGGAGTCGGCAGTACATCCGGCATTTCACTTCGCGGCACCAATACCGATCATGTTCTTTACCTTATAGACGGTGTTCCCATTCGTTCAGCAAGTACTGGAACGACCCCTATTGAATATCTGCCATTATCACAAATTGAACGTATTGAAATAGTACGAGGACCGCGTTCAAGTTTATATGGATCTGACGCCATTGGCGGTGTTGTACAGATTTTTACCACAAAAACCAAACAGGAAAATATAACAGCCAGTATAGGCTATGGTTCTGATAATACCGGAGAATTAAGCGGCACTTATGCTGCAGGTAACGGCAACAGCTCTTTTAACGCGGGTCTGTCAATATTTGCTACTGAGGGTGATGATTTTTATGGGCGTGATTCTTATGGCATTATTAATTCCGCTGATAGAGATAATGATGGCTATGATAATTATTCATTATCATTAAACGGCAGTCATACCATCAGCGCCGATTTAGAACTTTCAGCAGTTTATCTACGCAGTCAGGGTGAATCTGAGTTCGATGGTTATAGCGACAGGGATACCCGTACGGATTTTACAGAGCAGGTTTTCAGCGGAACACTGGAGTATACGGTTATTGAAGCATGGCAAAGTAAATTACAAGTCAGCCGCAGCTACGACAAACAACACAATCACCTGCATAAACTCTCAAGTCCAAATATTTACTATGTCGATGCAAAGAGCCATTTCGATACTAAGACTGACTTAGTCAGCTGGCAAAATGATATTATCCTGCGTGACAGTGATTTGTTCACTATCGGGCTGGATTATAAAGAAGATAAGCTTGATAGTTCAACTGACTTTACAGAAGACAATCGGTGGAACAAAGCTATTTATGGCCAATATCTTTATTATGGCGATTTTTTTGATACTCAGATTTCAACCCGGCATGATGATAATGAAGCATTTGGATCTCATAACACCTGGAGTTTTGCTACCGGCTTTTCTCTTGATGAAGTTGTTCGAATTACCACCTCCTATGGTACCGCTTTTAAAGCTCCGTCATTCAATGATATGTATTGGCCGGCCGATTTCTTTTTTAAAGGTAATCCGCATCTTAAACCGGAAGAATCCACCAGTTTTGACTTTGGCGTAGAGATAACAACGGGACAAACTCTCTGGACCAGTCATTATTTTACTACTGATGTGGATAATTTAATCACTTATGTCAATTCATATCCCAATATCAGCACTATGGAAAATATATCTAAAGCCAATATTGATGGATTGGAATTTACTGTTAATAGTGAAATTTTTGGTTATACATTCAGTGCTAATGCTTCATTTATTAATCCAACCGATCGATCAACGGGAAAATTATTACCACGAAGAAGTAAAAGAAATCTGAATATCTCTGTGGACAAAGCATTCGGAAAGTTCAGTTATGGTGCATCTGTAATAGCCAGTTCAGAAAGATATAATACAACAGATGAAAGAGATAAACTCCCTGGTTTCGGCTTATTAAATATTCGCGCAGCCTGGCAGCTTAATAATCATTGGACAGTCAAAGCAAAGATTGATAATCTCTTTGATAAAGAATATGTGTTAAGCAAACAAGGCGGGTATGATTATAAACAACCTGATCGTTTTGCTTTTGCTTCTCTTCATTATCAGATGTGATGATATAAGGTCGCAAGCAGAATAAATGGGGCAATAAAAATAAAGTAACTATTCAATGCTAAAACAATATAAATTCGTATTTTTATCAAGCCTCATTTTTCTGGTACTCATCAGCTTTATTTTTTCACTAGTGACAGGTTCCGGTCAATTTTCTTTTGCTGATATCGTTTCTCTTGTCAATGGCAGCGCTTCACCTCTGCTGCATACCATTTTCCTTGAACTTCGTTTTCCCCGGGCTCTGGCTGCCTTTGCAGCAGGTGCTTTATTATCTCTGGCCGGAGTCTTAATGCAGGTTTTATTAAGAAACCCGCTGGCTGATCCTTATGTGCTTGGTGTTTCAGGCGGTTCTTCTCTTGCGGCATTATTAGCCATGCTGCTGGGTGTTAATAGTATAGTGATGACGGGCAGTGCTTTTTTAGGCGCTTTATTATCTATTTTTTTAGTCTTTTTATTTTCCCACAACAATGGCAGCTGGACAGTCTCCAGATTATTGTTAACCGGTATTATTCTAGCTTCCGGATGGGGAGCATTGATCAGTTTTATACTCGTCATTGCTCCTGCGGAAAAAATTCACGGTATGCTATTCTGGCTTATGGGTGATCTCAGCTATGACAGGCCATTATTACCCGCCTATATTATTTTATTAAGCGGCTTAATGCTTTCTCTATTCATCAGCCGGTCATTAAATATTATGTTATGGGGTGATCTACAGGCCGCCAGTCTGGGAATTAATATAAAACATCTGCGCTTACAAATTTTTTTCCTTTCATCTCTGATGACAGCAGGTGCCATCACTCTGGCCGGAAGTATTGGTTTTGTCGGCCTGGTCATTCCACATCTGGTCAGACTGATCATAGGCGTAGATCATCGTTTTCTATTGCCAGCAAGTGCTCTAATGGGTGGTTCCTTATTAGTGATTGCAGATACTTTAGCGCGAACGATACTCTCTCCACAACAATTACCCGTTG
Source organism: Pseudomonadota bacterium (assembly GCA_030632745.1). Lineage (GTDB taxonomy): Bacteria > Pseudomonadota > Gammaproteobacteria > GRL18 > GRL18 > GRL18. The sequence continues at coordinate 3,184 of DAOVUE010000194.1, forward strand.
GTGTGCTGACGGCTTTAATCGGCGTTCCGCTGTTCCTGTATTTATTAAGAAAGAGCTACTAATGTCTCTGCAAATTAATGAGCTAACACTATCAATTTCCGGGTCTCCCTTTTCCGGGACTCCTGCTTCCAGGCCTCCCATTTCCAGGCCTCCCATTTCCAGGCCTCCAGTTGCTGAACGTTCTATGACTGAGAAGGTTATCTGTAAGAATTTGAATATTACTTTTAAACCCGGTGAATTTTGGGGCATTATGGGGATCAATGGTGCTGGTAAAACAACATTATTACAAAGTCTCATCGCTCTTCATGAAATGACTCATTGTAATAAAAAAAACGGCAGTATCCGTTTGGATAATAAAGACATCAATGATTATAAGCGGCTTGAGCTGGCACAAAAAACAGGAATGATGCTGCAGGAGTACGAATATAACTTCCCATCAACAGTGCTTGAAGCCGCACTCATCGGACGTCATCCATTTCTTAATCACTGGCAAATTGAAAATACTTATGATGAACAACTTGCACTGCATGCTTTAAAAAAAGCAGGGCTGGAAAATTTTTCTCAACGTTCCTTAACTACACTTTCAGGTGGAGAAAAACGCCGTGTCAATCTGGCCACTTTATTAACACAGAATCCGGATTATTATCTTCTGGATGAACCTGTCAACCATCTGGACGTCAGGGCTCAACTGGATATACTATCACTATTGAGAACACAATTTCATCAGACTAAGCAATGCGGAATTATGGTGATACATGATCCTAATCTTGCTTATCGGTTTTGTGATCACATTTTATTATTACTGGATAATGGTCAATGGCTGGCAGGAGACACTAAAAAAATTCTTAATAAAGACAATCTGAGCCGCTTATATCACTGCCCTTTTCAGCAAATGAGTAATAACAATGATACCTTTTTTAGCCCTCAACTATCACTTTAACTATTGGCAAATTTTTTTGCTTATATTAGTGTTACTGAGCAGCACTAATTGCCATGCACAAATAAAAGTTTTTGACGATGCGGGCCAGTTAATCAGCCTGCATAAAGCAGCTCAAAAAGTTATTAGTTTATCACCGGGATTGACTGAACTGATCTATGCTGCCGGGGGTGCTGAAAAGATTAAAGCCGCAGTCAGTTTTAGTGATTATCCTGACCAGGCAAAGAAATTGCCCCGGGTGGGCAGTCATAATTCCCTTGACATAGAACAAATTCTTTTGCTGCAGCCTGATCTGATTGTGGTCTGGGAGAGCGGCAATTCGCAATCACAAATCGCACAACTAAAGAAACTCGGGCTGATAGTTTATATTAGTGAACCTATAAATTTCAACGACATACCTGATACAATTAAAAAATTGGGTAAGTTAATGGGAACAGAAACTATTGCACAACAAAATGCCGGG
>DAOVUE010000228.1 GCA_030632745.1 Pseudomonadota bacterium
TCAGCTCGGTCATCACATGCAACCTTATTATTGATCCCGTTTTTGAGGGCCGTGTTTAGTGATCTGGGGGTATCTTAGATGTTGCTGAGCTTTCTGTTTATTGTAGGCAGCAGTAATGCAGTCAATCTACCGCATGGTTTAGACGGTCTGGCTATTATGCCTACGTTTATGGTTTTTTTTGCATTTGGGATTGGTTCTTACCTGACGGGGAATTCAAATTTTTCTGAATACCTGGGTATTCCCTATATAGAAGGTGTCGGTGAAGTTATTGTTATCTGTGCTGCTATTGTGGGAGCAGGTCTGGGATTTTTGTGGTTCAATACCTATCCGGCACAGGTTTTTATGGGTGATGTAGGTGCTTTGGCTCTGGGAGCAAGCCTTGGCATTATCGCTGTTGTTGTACGACAGGAAATTGTCCTGTTTATTATGGGTGGTGTTTTTGTGATGGAAACAATTTCTGTTATTTTACAGGTCATATCCTATAAATTGACCGGGCGCCGAATTTTCAGGATGGCCCCTGTGCATCACCATTTTGAATTAAAAGGCTGGCCGGAGCCCAGAGTTATTGTACGTTTTTGGATTATTACGGTGATATTAGTATTAATTGGTTTAGCATCATTGAAGATACGCTGAAAAAATGAATAACGCAAAGCAAACTAAAATTTTTGATTATAAGCTCCCGACACTCATTGTTGGTATGGGAAAGACAGGTTTGTCCTGCGCACGATTTTTACAGCAGAAAGACTGTCAGTTCTCCTTTGCAGACAGTAGAAAAAATAGTTCCCTTAGTGCTGATATAAGAAAAGAATTCCCACTGGCAGATATTTTGACGGGTGACTTTGATATTAATGAGTTCAGACGCTTTCAGCAAATTATTGTGAGCCCCGGGATTTCAATCCGCTCAGGCTTATTTACTTCATTAAAGGAGCAGGGCTGTTTTATTCTGGGTGATATTGAATTGTTTGCACAAGTTGTTGATAAACCGGTTATTGCAATTACCGGCTCAAATGGCAAGAGCACAGTAACCACTCTGGTGGAAAAAATTGCCAATCACTGCGGTGTAAAAGCAATTGCCGGAGGAAATCTGGGCTTGCCGGCACTGGATTTACTGAGCACTCAGAGTGATTTATACATTCTTGAGCTTTCCAGTTTTCAGCTGGAAACCAGTTATAGTCTGAAAACGCTGTCAGCGACTGTTTTAAATGTGAGTGAAGACCACATGGATCGTTATACAGGGATACAGGATTATAGAAAAGTAAAAGAAACAATTTATAACAATACTGATTATGCCATTGTTAATATTGAAGAAGAAATAATACTGGAACATATTATTAGTCATGTAGAAAAAAAGGAACAACATTATTTCGTTATCCTGTTTGGTGATCATGAGCCCGATAATAAGGATTATGGCCTGATAAAAGCAGCTGATCATTTTGCTTTAATGAAGGGAAAACACAAAATTCTTACATCAAATGAATCTAAATTAACCGGTACTTATAATTATCTTAATATACTGGCGGCAATGGCATTGCTTGAACCTCTGCAACTGGATGAAAAGAAACAAATTGCAGCAATTAAAGACTATACCGGACTTGAACATCGCTGTGAATGGGTCGCTGAATTTAACCGGGTGCAGTTTTATAATGATTCCAAAGGCACTAACACGGCTGCAACTATTGCTGCTATAGATGGTATCGCCGCTACAGATGGTATCACCGCTACAGATAGTTTCGATAAGAAAAAAATTATACTCATTGCCGGTGGTGTGGGTAAGGATGCGGATTTTACTGAATTGGGCTACGTGATTGAGGAAAAGATTAAATTCACCGTTTTGATGGGTGTTGATGCTGAGCTAATAAAATCCAGTGCTGTATCGGCAGGAGTTAAGGATGATTCTTTATATAGTGCTGCTTCAATGCAGCAGGCGGTTTTGAAAGCGTATGCATTAGCACAACCAGGAGATGTCATTTTATTTTCACCTGCCTGTGCCAGTTTTGATCTGTATGAGAACTACCGGCAGCGCGGAGATGATTTTAAAGAAAAAGTAATGACATTAATATATCCTAAGCAAAACAGAGAAGTACAGAATGTCTGCTGAAGCCATTATGAAACATAAAGATCTGTCTGGCGGGCATAGAGAAAGTCAGGCAAGCCTGGCTAAAAAAAGTGAGTTGGAAAACAGGTGGCTGTTTGATCCGTGGATACTATTTCTGTCCATCAGTATTATTGTGCTGGGTATAACGATGGTGGGTTCAGCTTCTATTTCTATCGCGGAGAGAAACAATGGAGCACCCTTTTTTTATTTATATCGTCAGCTTATTGCTGCAGCTATCGGTGTTTGTTTAAGTGCGATTGTACTCTTTACACCCATGAAACTATGGCAGAAAACAGGGCCTGTTTTATTGTTTACAGGTATTGCATTACTTATTGCTGTGTTAGTTCCGGGAATTGGACGTGAAATTAATGGCAGTGCCCGCTGGATACCTCTGGGGGTGTTTAATTTACAGGTATCAGAACTGGTTAAATTAGCAATGATTATTTACCTGGCCGGTTATCTTGTCAGACATGCTAAAGCAGTAAAAGAAACGATGATGGGGTTTCTTTTTCCCATGATGCTGTTGTCTGTAGTGGCCTTATTATTACTTATGGAACCGGATTTGGGGGCAACTGTTGTTATCTGTGCAACGGCTTTAGGTCTGTTGTTTTTAGGCGGTGTGAGACTATGGCAATTTGCACTGCTTATTCTCTTAATGGGAGTCGCTGTTTATTTTTTAATTGTATTAGAACCCTATAGAATGGTGCGTTTACAATCCTTTATGGATCCATGGGCTGATCCGTTTAATAGTGGTTTTCAGCTGACGCAATCATTAATCGCCTTTGGTCGTGGTGAATTTCTGGGTGTGGGTCTTGGCAATAGCATACAAAAACTATTTTATCTGCCAGAGGGGCATACTGATTTTTTATTTGCCGTATTAGCAGAAGAATTAGGAGCTTTAGGAGCAATAACTGTCATGGCTTTGTTCTCTGCATTAGTCAGTCGCATTTTTTACCTGGCAAAGAAAGCAGATAGAGCCGGTCAGGCCTTTTCTGCTTATATGATGTTTGGCCTGGCCATCTGGATAGGGCTGCAGGCTTTTATTAATATTGCAGTTAATATGGGAGTATTGCCCACCAAGGGTTTAACGTTACCTTTAATGAGTTATGGCGGCAGCAGTATGATGGTTATGTGTATTGTTATTGCATTAATTCTGCGGGCAGAACATGAAGTGCGTTTTAAGTCTCCATTAGGCAGTGCCTTGTTTTTAAATATGAGTTCAAAATACGGCTTTTTTAGCTATGAACTGCCTAAGTCAGGTGGGAGGAACTGAGTCCTGATGAATAATAAGCATAAGCATAAGCAGATGGAAAAAAGCATATTGATTATGGCCGGTGGTACGGGAGGACATATTTTTCCTGCTTTAGCCGTGGCTGATGTATTACACAAAAAAGGACTCAATATTGAGTGGCTGGGAACCAGAAAAGGACTGGAGTCCAGGCTGGTTCCGGAACATCATTATGTGATTAATTATATTGATATTGGTGGTTTAAGAGGTAAGGGAATTAAAACAGTATTGTTATTACCCTTTATGCTGCTTCGAGCCCTGCTGCAGACATTAAGCGTGTATAAAAGAGTGCAGCCGGATGTAGTGTTGGGTATGGGTGGTTTTGTTACGGGACCGGGAGGTGTTGCAGCATGGATGTTAGGTAAGCCTCTGGTGCTGCATGAACAAAATGCTATAGCCGGATTGACTAATAAAATTCTATTCAGGCTGAGTAAAAAAGTATTTGCTGCTTTTCCTGATGCTTTTATACAACACAAACAACAGCAAAAGGTCAGTGTTATCGGGAATCCGGTCAGAAAAGAGATTGTTCAATTAATGGAACCTGAGCAGCGTTATAAACAAAAATGGTTTGGCTTTGAGCTGCAGGAGAGTGCTCGGCAGGTGAGTGCACGGCAGCTGAGTGCTCGGCAGGAGAGTGCTCGGCAGGAGAAAGATAAAAGAGGCGCAGTAGAACTCAATATTTTAGTTGTGGGTGGAAGTCTCGGTGCTTTTGCATTGAATGAACGGGTACCCCAGGCACTTGAGTTAATTATGCAAA
>DAOVUE010000201.1 GCA_030632745.1 Pseudomonadota bacterium
AAATAACTCAGTTGGATCGTAGCGTGAATGACTAAGGCGCTGTAGGTTAAGGGTTTTACTGACTATTTTGGATTTATTCGTAGTCACTCTACGGGTGAATTCAAAATATTCAGAAAATCGTTAAGATGCAGTGACTTAGGCATTCAAAGTAAATTTAACTGAGTTATTTAGGATTATAGTAGCCTTATAATAACATTAATGAATTGAATTTTCTGAGATGAAAAGCTATTCTTTAAGAACCTGAAATATGAGTTTTTAATATGCAACGATCTTATGAAAGTAAAAAAAATGTTTAAACCATCATCAATTATCATTGTTTTATGGATGCTGCTGCTATTATTATTTATCCAGGGAAATGCATTTGCCCTGGAAACAAAGTTCATACTTAAAACTTATACAGAAGATCTCCAGGATCTAAAAAAACGAAAGAAAGTAAGAGCCCTGGTTAATTATAGCAGGACAGACTTTTTCTTTACTGAAAATGGTACACCAAGAGGCATGCAGGTTGACTTGCTAACAGAATATGAAAAGCAGTTAAACAAAGGAATTAAAAAAGAGTCTGACAAAATACGTATTCAATATATCCCAACCACCTTCGATCGTATGATCCCCGATCTGCTTGAGGGCAAAGGAGATATTATTGCCAGTTTACTGACAATTACTCCTTCTCGTGAAGAAAAAATTCATTTTATATCGGCTAAAAACTTAATTATTCATGAATTAGTAGTGACTCATAAATCAGTTACCGATATTAATTCATTAGAAGACTTGTCCGGACGACAGGTTTATGTGATGAAAGGGAGTAGTTATGTTGAGCATTTGAACGAACTCAATCAGAGCTTTAAAGAAAAGAAGTTAGCGCCTATTGAGATTATAGAAGCAGATCCTCACCTGATGGCTGAGGATATTTTTGAATTAGTTAATTCGGGGGTGGTGAAATTGACTGTTGCTGATGATTTTCAGGTGAAAATTTGGGCTAAGGTTTTACCGGATATAAGAATTATTGATTCGTTTGCAATAAAAAGCGGAACAAATATTGGTTGGGGCATTCGCAATAATAATCCCCAACTGCAGAAAAGTCTCAATACTTTTTTAAAAAAGGTTAAAAAAGGCACTTATCTGGGTAATATGTTTTTTAATCGCTATTATAAAAAAGACAAATGGATCAAAAATCCTAATGCGGTTAAAGAGCGAAATAAACTATTGGCCTTTATTGATTTATTTAAAAAGTATGGGGACAAATATGGTTTTGACAGCCTGGCTCTGGCCGCACAGGCTTATCAGGAATCACAATTGAACCATAATAAAAAAAGTCATCGGGGTGCAATAGGTCTTATGCAATTATTGCCCAGTACCGCTGCCGGTAAAAATGTTGCTATTCCTGATATCAGCAAACCGGAAGACAATATTCGAGCAGGGGCAAAATATCTGGCTTTCTTAAGGGACAGATACTTCTCTGATACTGCGATTAATGAAGAAGATCAAATGGCTTTTTCCTGGGCAGCCTATAATGCAGGGCCAGCTAAGGTACGTAAAATGAGAAATTTAGCAAAAAAAATGGGACTGGATGAAAATATCTGGTATTCAAATGTTGAAGTTGCATCAGCTAAAATGACAGGGCGTGAAACGGTTGAATATGTCAGTAATATTTTTAAATACTATATCGCCTATAGCTTAGTACAAAAACAGTTGACTAAAACAAAGAAAAGTAAATAAAATCAGGCACCCTTCATTGCTCGGTTTACACTTTCATTTCATTAACAACGTCATTCCCGAAGTCCCCTGCATTCGCTAGGAGCAGGCTTTTTATCGGGAATCTATTGTGCATGATGGATTCCTGCTAGAAGCATGCAGGAATGACGACGATAGCCCACTCAAAAAAGTGTAAACTACTTTTGGCTCTATATGAAGGGTGCCTAAAATCAGACTGAATTTTCTCACTATAGTGATAAAATTCAGTCTAAAGGGTGAGAAATACTAAACTTTGACATTAACATTCTGACCCAGATTATCAGGTAATTCCGGTATGGACTGGATTAACTGTACTGCAGATTGTTCCTGAATATCCATGGCCTTTTTGAGTACAGCTATACCAACAGCATCATTCTGACCTACATTAGATGCAATAGAAGCTGTTTGAACTCCGGAAATATCCATTTTATACTCCTTATATTTTCCAGTTATTTCTTTAGTGCTATAGTTTTAGCGTCCGGTAATTCACAATCTTTAATAAAAAATGAGAAATTATGAAACATCGATGTGAGTGGTGCGGGGATGAACCTTTATATCAGCAATATCATGATAAAGAATGGGGTGTTGCCAGCTACAATGATCAATTATTATTTGAGATGTTGATTCTTGAAGGCGCTCAGGCAGGCCTGAGCTGGATTACTATATTAAAAAAAAGAGCACATTATCAGCAGGTTTTTGATGGCTTTGATGCGCATAAAATAGCCCGCTATGATGCACAAAAAGTGCAGCAGTTACTGCAGGATGCGGGGATTGTCCGCAACCGCCTGAAAGTGAATGCTGCAATAAGCAATGCTGCTCAATTTCTTGAAATTCAGGCTCAATATGGTTCTTTTGCTGATTATATCTGGCAGTTTGTTGATGGTGTGCCTAAAATCAATCACTGGAAGCTGTTATCTGATATTCCTGTCTACACTAAAGAAGCAGAGCAAATGAGCAGTTCATTGAAAAGGAAAGGCTTTAAATTTGTCGGCCCTATTATCTGTTATGCCTATATGCAGGCTGTAGGTATGGTTAATGATCACACCACTGACTGTTTTCGCTATTATGAAATTAATAATTGAAGTGGTACTTGCAAAACTGCTCTTAACTTCCCCCTTTGAGAAGGAGGACTGAGGGGGATTTTTTTCAATATGGGATACGGGATAAGAGTCAAATGGCATATTGAAACAACATGCCATTTGACTCTTATCCCTTTTTGCGACCCCTCCTTGCTATTTATTTTCCCGGTTTTCAATCAGTTGTTCTACAACACCTGGATCCGCCAGGGTACTGGTATCACCCATGCTATCCAGTTCATTACTGGCTATTTTACGCAGGATACGACGCATAATTTTACCTGAACGGGTTTTCGGCAGACCTGGAGCCCACTGTAAGAAGTCCAGTGTGGCAATCGGTCCAATTTCTTTACGAACCTGTTTAACCAACTCTATCTTCAGTTCATCAGTAGGTTCCACACCCTTGATCAAAGTCACATAAGCATAAATGCCCTGTCCCTTGATATCGTGAGGGTGGCCAACGACAGCGGCTTCTGCAACATGACGATGCAGCACCAGAGCGCTTTCAATTTCTGCAGTCCCCAGACGGTGTCCGGAGACATTAAGTACATCATCTACCCGACCGGTAATCCAGTAATAACCATCAGCATCACGACGACAACCATCACTGGTAAAGTAATGACCGGGATAGGTTTTAAAATAGGTATCAATAAAGCGTTGATGATCGCCATAAATGGTACGCATCTGACCCGGCCAGCTGGCGCTGATAACCAGATTTCCGGAAGCCTCTCCATCCATAATCTTACCATCCGGATCCATCAGGTTGGGTTTAACACCAAAGAATGGACGTGAAGCAGAACCGGGCTTCAGAGGGGTTGCTCCGGGTAATGGTGTGATCATAAAACCACCGGTTTCAGTCTGCCACCAGGTATCGACGATAGGGCAGTTAGAATTGCCGACTACATCATAATACCATTGCCATGCTTCAGGGTTAATGGGTTCACCCACAGAGCCTAGAAGGCGTAAACTGCTGCGCGATGTTTTCTTAACCGGTTCATCACCTTCACTCATTAAGGCACGAATAGCAGTAGGGGCTGTATAGAAAGTATTCACTTTATGCTTATCCACAACCTGCCAGAAACGGGAAGCATCAGGATAGGAAGGAATCCCTTCAAACATCAGCGTGGTAGCACCATTAGCAAGAGGGCCGTATACAATATAACTATGACCGGTGATCCAGCCCACATCAGCAGTACACCAGTAAATATCCCCCTCTTTATAATCGAAGGTATATTTGTGTGTCACTGCGGCAAACAGAAGATATCCTGCAGTAGTATGTTGTACGCCTTTAGGCTTACCTGTTGAGCCGGAAGTGTAGAGAATAAACAATGTATCTTCTGCATCCATTTGTTCCGCTTCACAATGAGTATCGACAGTTGCCGCAACTTCGTGATACCAGACATCATGCTTATCATTCCAGGCGACTTCGCCCTGGGTATGCTGAATGACTAAGACAGTGTGTACATTTGGACATTGTGCCACAGCCTGATCGACATTTTTCTTAAGGGCAACGGCTTTTCCACCGCGGATGCCTTCATTAGCGGTAATGACAATCTGACAATCAGAATCTAAAATACGATCTTTTAAGGCTTCCGGAGAGAAACCGCCAAAAACGACTGAATGAATTGCACCAATACGGGCACAGGCCAGCATGGAATAGGCTGCCTCAGGGATCATGGGCA
>DAOVUE010000185.1 GCA_030632745.1 Pseudomonadota bacterium
CGATGATCCGGTACTGGATCGTGCCTTAGAGCTCAATAAAGGTGTGGTTATTAAAAAAGGTTTGCAGAGCGGCCATGTGGACACCAGAGCGGGTGGTGGGGGAATTGAAGAAGCTCTGCAATATGTTTTTTCTCATCAGGCTGTGAGCTGTTTAATTGCCGGTACGATTAATCCTGAACATCTTGCTCAGAATGCTGCAATTGTTGAGCAGCTATGCCGTTAGTAAACGATTAAACTCATGTCACGTTTTTTTTATACACTATTATATTATTGTTTAACGCCAGCATTCTTTGTACGCCTGCTGCTTAAACACCAGAAAAGCAGTGCCTATAAAGAGCAGCGCCAGTCTTTGCGTCTGGCAGAACGTTTAGGCCTTTTTTCCAGACCGGAGTCTTTTAAAAACCGGGTGCAGGCGCCTGTCTGGTTTCATACTGTCTCTGTGGGCGAGTTTATTGCCGCACTGCCGCTTATCAGGCAGGTCATACAGGATTATCCTCAGTATCCTCTGGTGATCACCTGTACCACTACCACCGGCTCTGCTCAAATCATAAAAACCTTTTCTGCAGAAATTAAACAGGGAACGATCTTTCATGTATATCTGCCCTATGATTTACCGGGTTCCATGCGACGTTTTTTTAAAAAAATACGTCCCCGTCTGGGTATTATTATGGAAACAGAAATCTGGCCTAATTTACTTGCTGCGGCACAGCAAATGAGTATTCCTCTGTGGCTGTTAAATGCCCGCATGTCAGCACGTTCAGCAAAAGGATACGGTCGGATAAAAGGCTTAACACAAACCGCATTACAGCAATTTACCGGTATCGCGGCACAGGATGTACTTGATGCCGAGCGTTTAAAAACACTGGGGGCGAACGAAGATTCACTGTCAATTACCGGCAGTATTAAATTTGATATCCAATTAAACCCTGAGGATATTAAGGCGGGAAAAACTCTGCGCCAGCAACTGCAATGGCAGGATAGTCAGGTTCTCATCGCCGCCAGCACCCATAAGGGTGAAGATGAAATTCTGTTAAGTGCGTATCAAAAATTAAAGCCGCTTTATCCGCAGCTTGTGATGATTATTGTGCCGCGTCATCCGGAACGTTTTCAGTCAGTTTATCAGCTGTTAAATACGAAAAAGTTAAATGCAGAAAATTATAACGTTATAAAGCGCTCATTAATAAAAGAAAAATTAATCGATCAAGATAAGCCTGTCGATATACTATTAGGTGACAGTATGGGTGAAATGATACGTTATTTTGCCTGTGCCGATCTGGTCTTTATGGGCGGTACACTGGTACCGACGGGTGGTCACAATCTGCTTGAACCTGCAGCGATGGGTCTGCCCATTGTCTATGGCCCGCATATGTTTAATTTTAATGCGATTAGTGAATTATTCTTGCACTATCAGGCCGCGTTACAAGTTGCTGACAATGAGTCATTAGAGCAGGCTCTGAATAATTTATTAGCAGATAAGGCCGGGGCAGATATTATGGCCGGACATGCAAAGCAGCTGATAGAACAAAATGCCGGAGCGATGACTAAGATGATGGTGCTGCTAAAGCCTTTTTTGCAATATACCAATGATACTTGAAAACAGTAAGCTAAACGAACACGATATGTATACTTCGTACTCTTTGTTAAGAGATTTAACTTAAAGCCTCAATCATGTAGTACTTATACACTCAATCGGCTCTAAGTCAAAATGCCTCGCTGCATTTCCAATTATCACGGGTATAAACAGGTCTAAAATAAGATAATGAAAACCACATGGATAAGTCATAGAGGGATTTCACTGCATCATGATGATAATACCTGTGCTGCTTTTACATTAGCCTGTGAAGCCGGTTTTTCCTGGTTAGAAACCGACCTGCATAGCACCAGTGATAATCATATTGTGCTCTGTCATGACCCTGATCTGAGTCGGGTTTCATCTTCTTCCGGAACTATTGGCGAAATGAGTCGTTCAGAATTACAAAAAATTCAGCTTAACAAGGGGGAAAAACTGTTTTTCCTGGATGAATTTATGCTGGAGTTTAAGGAAAAAAACTGGGTTTTTGATATAAAACCCGCTTCTGATATGCAAACTATGAAGCTTCTCAAATCTATTTTGATGAATGATAATGATTTGTTAAATAAAATCATTTTTCTCTTCTGGAATGATAAACAGCAGCAGCAGTTTTTAAATGATTTTCCTCAGGCCATTTGTTTTCCACGCATCGACGAATGTTACCGGGCAGGTATTGCCAGTCTTGTGGGGTTGGGTAAATTAGGTAAGATAAAAAAAAATAAAATATACTCAGTGACCCCCAAACTATTTGGACTGCCTCTGCTGAATAAGAGAATCGTACAAACCTTTCATAAGCATGGTGCTCAGGTAATAGGCTATTTGCCAGAAACGCGCAATGAAATACAACAATGCCTTGATGCGGGAGTTGATTTCATTCTAAGCAATAGACAGCCTGATAATTAGCATGTTGATACCTTTCTTGGCATGGGTAACAGCTTATTTATAACCCATATAAAGTCAGATGTGTCAGTTTTTTCTTTTATTTCTAATGTATTGGGAAATCGTTCCGACTGGAGCTATCCATATCTTATTTTTTTGATCTTGGGCATAAGAGAGTAGCATTTCAAGCATTGATGTACGGGTGGTGTACGCACCGTCGTCCTGTCCGATCTCATGCCCGGCCAGAACAACCCAGTGTCCTTTTTTCCGAGTCTCTTCAATAATAGCTTTTATGTCTTCAAAAGACATATCATCCATTTTTATGCCCAAAACGTGTGCCATATCAACTTTTTCCGGATTGTTTGCTGATTCACTTTGCCAGTCACGCCCCGATGTAAACAATTCAGCTACCACAGGAATATAGCTTTTGTTATCAAGCCCGCGACCGACTGTCGTTCTGCCGCAAGTATAGGCGAAGCTCTTTGGTGTCGTACCAAGCAATTCCTGTATTTGCTGATTGGAATCTAGAAGCTCGGCCCGCATTCTCTTAAGCGTATAATTTTCAATGGCATTGTCCGGTGTCACCCAGTCGAAGTTCCCTGTACAGGGGTGATGAACGGTGTGATTGCCTATTTCGTGGCCACTGGCTATTGCCTGTTTCCATCCTTCAAGCCGTTCCTTTACTCTATCAGGAACCACATAGAACGTCACTTTAACATCATATTTGTCAAGCAACGCCAATCCGGTATCGATCTGGCTGTGTCTTGCATCATCGAAACTTAAGCTCAAACCTGCCTGATATCCGCCCGGCCATTCAAATTTTTCAGAAAATTCCTTTGCCATAACGGCAACATTGCAAAAAAAAGCTGTAAGTATAATCAATAAGAGGTGAAACTGGATCATATTTTGTGTCCTTAATATTTAAAGTGGAACAACGCAATGCAACTTAAACATGACTTCACAGGCCTTGTGAGTTAAAAAAGAATGCTAATGTCCACAAATCTGTTGAAATAGGAAGCATTTTCAATGCTACTCTGGTAAATTCAGACGGATAGCTCGCGGATCCCACCAACTCGACCAATTGAGATAAACAAATACCACATTATCAGTCTGATCACTGACCCAGCGCCGCTCATGCGCTGCTTCAATTCCAAACTCTAACAACAAGTTGGAGCCGATGACCTTCTTAAGTTTTATTCCGACTCCAGAGGTTATTGAATTGTTCCAATCCAACTCTTTGCTATCGGTAATGTAGTCAAGATTCGCGTAAAAGTTAATAGTTCCTAATGTATCCAATTTCATCCAGTCCACACCTTGTTCTACATAACCCTCCAAAATAATGTCATTGTCCTCTGAAGGGGCTTGTGAACCCGGATACCGGATTTCTCCCCAGGTAATTCCGGGAAAGCTCATCGCTCGCCCAGAATCACTTGAGTTAACGTTGGGCAAGTCCCACGTCCCATACCAGTTAGAGAAAAGCTGAAAGCCATCCATGGTTCTATCATCTACAAAACGCTTGTCAATTTCATATTTCGCTCCGAAAGCGATGACTGTGGTATCAGATAAGTAATGACGTAATTTGACGCCAGCACCAAGCTTGAGTTTTCTGTTCCAATCATATCCTTCTGTATCCGAGGTATAATCCAGTTTGCTAAAGATATTGAGCACAGAATCTGACGAGAGGCGATAAAAATCTATTCCTTGTTCTACAGCACCCTCAATAATAAGATTGTGTTTATCCTCAGGTTGGGCAGAACCAGGAAAACGTATTTCACCCCATGTATTTCCAGGCGTTCCCAGAATTTTCTCAGCTTTAGCCGGTATCGTTACCAATATCGAAGCACTTGACAAAATAGAGAATAATAAGGGACTAATAAGTGAGCTGCTGAATATTGAACTTTGAGTCTGGTGAAAATATGGGTATGGACTTTGTCTGAATGTAGTCCAACGTAGATGCATGATTATTAAAGAGAGAAAATTAAACAATCTGGCTAATAAATTAAACACGTGATTTTCCAATTTAGATAAATAATTATTATTTTCAATAATTGCCAAGAGTTGACTTAAATAAACAATCAAAAGATGTAGGATAAGACTATATTCAATTAACATAAACTATGTTTATGTTGGGACAGATCAAACTGCTTTACACTTTACATTCATGTTCTTTAAAGAATGCCTATCATATGTAGGGGCGAATTCATTCGCCTTGCGAGATTGTAGACTCATATCCAGGCGAATGAATTCGCCCCTACAAGTGTAAAGATGAATTACTCTA
>DAOVUE010000086.1 GCA_030632745.1 Pseudomonadota bacterium
ATCGTCTAACAGCTCAATAAAAACCGGTTGACCGTGGTACATACTTAATTCAGCAATTTGTTCAAATTGTAATATTCCCAGATGATAGGCTGCATGTCGAAAAGCAGCACCATGACCCACGAATAATTTTAGTGTTGGACGGCTAACAGCTTCCTGCAGAGCTGACATTCTTTTCAACAAATGATCTGCAACACGCTTTCCTGAATCCATCAGGGATTCTGCGCCTTGCAGAGGCAGGCAAAAATAGCTATTGGATTTCCAGTTTTCCGGTAACGGCTCAAAACGAGGATCAATATGCATAATCTCCTCAATTTGTGAAATTGTTAAATTTGCTGCACTGCCGACACTTCGTTCTGCTAATGCCTCAAACTGGTCAATTTTAATATTACTCACCTGAGTTATATTCTTTAGCCCTTTATCTCGTATAGAGACGCTGCATGCAGCGTCTTTACTAAAAACCCTACAAATTATTTCAGCCGTTTGCCAGGCTCTCAATAGTTGTGATGAATCACACTCAGGGTGCAAATGCCAGTTCTGTGAAATGAGCGAATCACTGATGCTCTGTGCTGCTGCTCGAGCATGAGATTTCCCTGCTTCATTTAAAGGGAATGGCTGCCAGGCACTGGGAGTGTCTTCCAGCTGATGGTAATCACCATGTCGTATTAAGGCGGCTATGATTCTTGCCATAATTTTAAGTGTTAACCCAGAAGCTATTATTAAATTTTATGCAGTACATATTCAGCATATAATTCAGCAGCTTTGATACCAATCCCGTCTAATGCTCCCTGAAATCCTCCAAAGGCAGAAACTTCAAAAACAATGGGTCCATTATCAGTTTCGGCAATATCCACTGTGGTAAAATCCATGGCAAAAAGATCCTGGGCCTGCTGCGCAATGCTGATAATTTCTTCTGAGGGTGTAAATGATGCGTAACGGCCGCCGCTGTTAATAGTCGTATTCCATGTGCCCGACTGATTAACCCGGGCATAAGTCCCGAGGTACTTGCCGCCTAAGAAAACTAAACCCAGATCCTGTCCCGGCAGATTAACTTTTCTCTGAATGTACATCATTTGATTTTCAGCTTGAAATTGTTCAATTTCACTTCTAATCTGTGCCGCAGGACTATCGGCATCAATGACAATCATCCCGCGAGCTTTGGTTGAAAAAAGTGGTTTAAAAACAGCACTGGAAAAATTTTTAACCGTTTCTACTGCTTCATTAATATTTTCAGTCACTACCGTATCCGGCATAGGTAAACCGGCCTTGCGCAACATAACGGTGCAGCTTAAACGGTCAATTAAGCGCATAATTCTTTCCGGTGAACTGAATATTTTAACTCCCTGAGATTGGGCAATAAGGAGCAGTTCCAGACGATCCAGAGTATTGGGATTATATTCGGCACTAATTTTTTTTATGATCAATCCGTCTAAATCACATAAGTTTATTTTTTTATCTGCATCTAAATAACTCAATTGGTTATTAGATAGATCTAAACTGACATTATTCATATCAATAACGAGACGAAACCCGGTTCGTTGTTCAATGGCATCAGCTAAAGTTTCTGTTGACCATTTACCTGGAATTCCTACTACTGCAATTTTTTTCATTACTCACCCTGCCAATAATACTGCCAATTTTCTGAAATGCTGAGTTTTCTAAAACATATTCTCTAAAACTATAGAGTCTAAGCAATCCGGTGCCATTAAGGATATTAAAATACTAATATTAGTTATCTTTTTATCAGTATTTTTGATAATATTCAAGTCTATCATGTCAGGCTGTCATTGTTAATTTTTTTCTGATATCCCAGGTTATAAAAGTAAGTATAAAAATAAGTATAAAATATTAAGGGCAATATTTAATTTACGATGAAAAATTTAGCAATAGGTCTTATCGCTGTTTGTACCTTAGCCGCATTATGGTTTGTCTATAATTTAAATAGCACTGATAATATTTCCAGTAACGAGGTCATTAACAAATCCCACTCACTTAAACGCCAGGATTTCACTCTGCCTGATCTCAATGGTCAGCAGCAGCAATTTTCACAGTGGAATGATAAAGTCGTTCTACTCAATTTCTGGGCTACCTGGTGTCCTCCCTGTCGTCGTGAAATGCCTGATTTTGTTGAAGTCTACAAGCAGTATAAAGATAAGGACTTTATCGTCATTGGTGTCGGTATAGATGATGAAGATCGCATTGCTGATTTTGTTAAAAAACTGGCAGTCAATTACCCTATTCTGGTGGGCGGGCAATCAGCTATGCAGGTATCCTATCAATATGGAAACAATAGCGGTGCATTGCCCTATAGCATTATAATTGATAAAAATGGCATTATACGCTTTCGTGCCGGAGGACTTATCTCCCGCAATAAGCTGATATCTCAAATAGAACCTTTATTGTAACGCTGTTATTTATACCTCTGCCTCCTGCCACTTTCTTTGTATCCCTGACTAACTATTGCTGGACAAAGGCCGGACAAAAGCTGGACAAAAGCTGGACAAAATCAACTAAGTATTGCAAAATGGCTCTTTATTTTGAATATATTGCGCTTAATCGGCACTTTTCGCGTCCTGTTTAACACTATTGTTCATTTGCATAAGAGTTCATTAGCACAAGAGAAGTTAGGTTACACAAACGGCTAAAGGCTTAGGATTTTGAGATGGCTAAACTATTAGTATTAAATGGCCCGAATCTCAATTTATTGGGGCATCGCGAGCCTGCTCATTATGGCAGCCAAACGCTGGATGACATTAACAGCACATTAGAGCAATATGCTCTGCAGGCAGGTCATCAATTAGAATGCTTTCAAAGTAATGCAGAATACCAGCTCATTGATGCGATTCATGAGGCTTATCAAAACAAAGTAGATTTTATTATTATAAACCCGGCAGCTTTTACTCATACCAGTATTGCACTCAGAGATGCACTACTCGGGGTCAATATTCCTTTTATTGAGCTGCATTTATCAAATGTGTACAAACGAGAAGACTTTCGCCATAACTCTTTTTTCTCTGATATTGCTATAGGAGTTATCAGTGGCCTGGGGCCAAAAGGTTATGAATTAGCATTAGAATACGCCTTTTCTCATCTTGAAAAATAATGAGAAGCCATTAGCTTCTAAGTAACAAATCTGACACCATAGCACTACCATGTTACTTACTAGGAGCTTGTCCGGCACGGTCAGGGGTGCTGAATAATTAAACCAGGCCAGATTTAAACTATTGGGAACAAACAATGTTGGGAACAAACAATGGACATCCGTAAAATAAAAAAATTAATCGAACTACTGGACGAATCCGATGTAGCAGAAATCGAAATACATGAAGGTGAAGAGTCGGTAAGAATTTCACGTCATAGTCCTGCACCCGCGATGCTGCAACAGCCCCCTATGATGATGATGCCCCAGCAGGCTCCTGTAGCGGCAGCGGCACCCGCAGCAACTGAAACTACGCCGGCAGAAAGTGAAGTCATCAGCGGTCATGAGATCACAGCCCCGATGGTTGGAACCTATTACAGCGCCTCGTCACCAGGTTCAACACCTTTTATTAAGGTGGGCCAGCATATAAATAAGGGCGACACCATTGGTATTATTGAAGCAATGAAGCTGCTTAATCAAATTGAGGCTGATGCCAGCGGTACGGTTAAGGAAATTTGTATTGAAAATGGCGATCCGCTGGAATATGGTCAGGTAATTTGTATTGTTGAATAGAGCCGTTAATTAATTAGTCTCTATCAATAAAATTCAAAATATCCAATCACATTACATCACACTACATGGAATCCTCTGATGTTTGAGAAAATAGTTATTGCTAATCGTGGTGAAATTGCACTACGCATCCAACGTGCCTGTCGTGAATTAGGTATAAAAACCGTTGCGGTTCATTCTGATGCCGACAAAACCCTTAAACATGTGATTCTGGCAGATGAATCAGTTTGCATCGGTCCTGCAGCGTCACTGGAAAGTTATTTAAATATCCCCGCAATAATCAGTGCAGCCGAAGTGACTGATTCACAGGCTATTCATCCCGGCTATGGCTTTTTATCTGAAAATGCTGACTTTGCTGAACGGGTTGAACAAAGCGGCTTTGTTTTTATCGGGCCACGCCCTGAATCAATTCGCACCATGGGTGATAAGGTGCAGGCTATTAAAGCCATGGTTGCCGCCGGTGTACCCACAGTACCGGGATCAAATGGTGCATTAACTGATGATCCGGAGCTCAATATCAAACTAGGGCGAGACATTGGTTATCCGGTAATTATTAAAGCATCCGGCGGCGGCGGTGGTCGCGGCATGCGTGTTGTACGCTCTGAAGCCAGTTTGGTGAGTGCCATATCACTCACCAAAACAGAAGCAGGCGCAACCTTCGGCAATGACGAAGTTTATATGGAAAAGTATCTTGAGACACCGCGTCACATCGAAATTCAGATCATTGCTGACGAACATGGTAATGCCGTTCACCTGGGTGAACGTGATTGCTCGATGCAGCGCCGGCACCAGAAAGTGGTTGAAGAGGCTCCGGCTCCGGGTATTTCAGAAGAAGTTCGTAATAAAATTGGTTCACGTTGTGCTGAGGCTTGTCGGAAAATCGGTTATCGCGGAGCAGGAACATTTGAATTTTTATACGAAAACGGTGAATTTTATTTCATTGAAATGAATACCCGTATTCAGGTAGAGCATCCGGTCACTGAATTTATTACCGGGGTTGATTTGGTTCGAGAGCAATTACGTGTTGCAGCCGGCTTACCCCTCAGCTTCTCTCAAAGTGATATTCACATCAAAGGACATGCCATTGAGTGCCGCATCAATGCCGAAGATTCAAAAACCTTTATACCGTCACCCGGCCGCATTGAAACCTACCACTCACCCGGCGGTCCCGGTGTTAGAGTCGACTCTCACATCTATAGCGGTTATAGCGTACCTCCTTATTACGATTCAATGATTGGAAAACTCATCACCTTTGGCAATGATCGTGATATTGCTATTGCCCGTATGAACACAGCGCTGAGTGAAATGGTCATTCAGGGGATAAAGACCAATATTCCCCTGCAGCAGGATATTATTTCTGATAGTGCCTTTAGAGCAGGTGGAACCAATATTCATTATCTTGAGAAAAAGTTAGGTTTATAAGCTTCACTATGCCCTGGCTGCAACTCACCCTGAACGCGACTCATAGTAATAGTGAACAATTGTCTGACCTGCTGAGTCAGGCCGGTGCCGCCGCTGTTACCCTTCAGGATGCTGAAGATGATCCAATTTATGAGCCCCCTATAGGGTGTACACCATTATGGGATCAGCTTTTACTGACAGGTTTATTTGCAGCCGACACTGATATTGATAAAGTTCTACGCTTTATTAAAGCTCAGCATGGTGAAATCCCTTCCCATACTCTGAATCCGTTAGAAGATAAGGACTGGATTCGGGCCTGGATGGATGACTTTAAGCCTATGCAATTTGGTCAGCGAGTCTGGATTTGCCCCAGCTGGCATACACCTCCTGACCTTGATGCAGTAAATATAATGCTGGATCCCGGTCTTGCGTTTGGAACCGGAACTCACCCCACTACTTCCCTGTGTCTCAGCTGGCTCGATGAGCATTTCAAAAAGCCTGTTGATGTCATTGATTATGGCTGCGGTTCCGGAATTTTAGGCATTGCCGCTAATTTACTCGGTTCAGAACATGTTTATGCCATTGATCTTGATCCTCAGGCCTTACTTGCAACCCGGGCAAATGCCGAAAAAAATCATGTGTCAGACAAAATTGATACCTTTTCTGTAGTACACTTCAGGAAACAGTTTCCCACTTTACAATGCCCCTTATTGATGGCCAATATTCTGGCTGCCCCCTTGATTGATCTTGCTGAAACATTAGCCTCTCATGTCTCATCTAAAGGGCAGATAGTGTTATCCGGAATTCTGGCCGAACAAGCCGGTAAAGTCTCGGCAGCCTATAAAAAGTGGTTTTCTATTGATGAAATTCAGCAGGAAGGTGACTGGATTCGCATCACTGGCACAAAATTAAAATAATAAGCCTTTAGCCCATTGAAATTATTCTATTCATAGATGTTACTATGATACTATAAGTTTTGTCAGGAGCCTGTTTAGAATTTAGGAATATTTTTTCAAATGTATACCCATTGCCCAAAGTGCACAACACAGTTTGAAATCACACAGGAATACCTTGATATTGCCAATGGTATGGTACGTTGCGGCAAATGTGATCATATTTTTAATGCTTCAGAAAATTTATACGAACAGCCTGACAGTTCAATACTACATTCTGCATCTGAAACTTCTTTGCCCACAGAACAGCCCATAGAGCAGCCCCTAGAGAATAAGGCTGATAATAGTGACTCCAATACGGATGATGCTGCAGGAAATATTGATATTAAAGCAAAAATGGAGCGTATTTCTGCATCCCTGTCCGCAGCAAGAGAAGATTTAAAAAGTGCAGTAGAATCCTCTCAGGAACTCAATTCCATCACTCATTCTGATATTTTTTCAGCACAAACAAAAGCCCCTTCAGACAACACATTGTTTGAAACACCATTAGATAGCCGGGAGGCATCTATTGATAAAAACAATGATGATGAATTATCCCAAAAAAGTGATATCTCACCAGCAGAACAACAGCAAAAAGAGGAATCACTCAGTATTGATACATCATGGTCTGATAACACAGCCGATAGTGTAGAGAATACTGATAATGTAGAGAATACTGATAACGAAATTAAAGCAGATCCATATGATACTGACAT
>DAOVUE010000324.1 GCA_030632745.1 Pseudomonadota bacterium
ACTCATTTTATCAACAAGCCAACTTATCAAAAAAGGGGTCGGTGTGTTTGTTAACAAAATTTAAAAAATGAATCAGCCACTATATTAAGCCAATTGTTTTAGCGTCAAAATTTACAGCAACTATTGCTGGTATAATAATTGCTTAATTATCATCTGAATTCAGCTAATAAAAATACATCACTGACAAAAAAATTATAACTTATGAAGCATACTGCAATAAAACAACTTTATTATTCATTAAACCAGCAGGAAAAGTATTTATTACAAGTTCAGCGTCAGGAATTTGAACACTGCAATAATATTAGATTTGTAAATTTAGAATCGTATGTCAAGCATCTGGCATTAGAAATAATTGACAGACAACGTAAAGGAGAGTTTGTACCGCATAGTATTGAAGAAACCCGGGCGGGTCATTATTTGGAAAAACATTAGTCATCCATAGTTGATAAATAAGCCATAATAGCCTGAATTTCATCTGCCTCCATTTCAGAGAACAGCGCTTCTGCATATTCATGCCAGCGTTCTCCACTGGCAAAATCATTAATTTGTTTGATCATATACTGAGTATATTGACCTGTAAGAGGCGGCGTATCTGAGTCATCTTTACCCATTCCCTGCTTACCATGACAAAGCTGACAGTCATCAATATATAATTCTTCACCTAATTCAATATCCCCTTCTACCCTGGCAATATTAAACACTTTTTTTGCGATTAAAAGTTTATCATAGGCACTCACTGTGTCATCAAAAACTGGCATTTTAGTACTGAGTTTAATTTGTGACAAAAAAGCAGCTACTGAAGGAATATCTTGTTCCGGCATTTCACGCTCATTAGCATAAGGACGCATGGGCATATTCTTGCGTTTTTCCTGCTTAAACAAGTTGAGCTGCTGAATGATATAAGCCGCTGGCAATCCGGCTAAGCGTGGATATTCACCCTTTTTACCGCCCTCACCATACTCACCATGACAACCAGCACATAACTCATTAATTTCTTCGCCTAAATCAAGATCAATCTCTGCATAAGTAAAACCAAACGGTAAAAAAAGAAAACAGACATACAATAATTTATTAAACATTTAAAGACCTGAAAGCTGACAAGATACGACTAATGACTTGTTTATGGTAAATCACCTTTTTTAAATAAATAATAACCACCTGTCGCACAGAGTGTTCCTAATAATACGGGATAAGCAATAGCCCAGATAATATATCCGGTTTCAGAAAATGTATCTAAAATAATGTAGGCGGAAGGCCCCAGGATGACAAGTTGAGGATCAAACAACACCATCGCTGCAGTACGAAAAACCTGTAAAGGATTAATCAGAGAAAGAGCAACCGCCGTCTCAGAAGGCAAACCTTCACGGATCATGATTCCTAATAGAATTAAATCCAAAAACAGTAAAAAGATCAGCCAGGTAACAAAAGCCAGTCCCTGAGCAACATCAGCTGTTCTGGCAATGGTTGAAATCAGCATACCGATACCTAAAAAACACCAGGCCACCGCTAATAATAATCCCGTATAACTTGCAAACAGCACCCAGGGAATATCAGCTCCTTTTATAGCAGCCCATATTACAGCACCTACCATAGCAAGAAAAACAGGAAGAAATACGACAATAAAACGTCCCAGAAAACGCCCCCAGAACCAGGCCGATAATGAAATAGGCAGTGAAAGTAAGTATTCAAACACACCCGCTTCCCGATCACCCGCTACCGACCGCACGGTAGTAATCAAAACAAACACCGGTAAAATAGCAATGGTCAGCTGAATATAGGTAATTAACAAACGCGTCAACCCGGTAAATCCCATAATCCGACTTTCGGTAATACCGAAAACAAAGAGCAGCACTACAATGCCGCCAAACACCCCGCTATAAACAATAAACCACTTTGCTCTGAGGGATTCAATAATATCAGCCCAGGCTGTTAACCATAAATGTTTCATCTGTTTTCACTTTAGTTTTGTTACTTTTTTGTAAAATTAAACTGTATCGGGGGTATGCAGTTTGTATTTTCGAGGACGCCGGCTCTTATAAATACATCGGCATCCATGGAGGCTTCAATGCAGCATCCATGCTGCATAGACCTCTAAAACACAAACTGCACACCCCCGCTACTACTGACTGTATTTATATCACCGCTCTCAAAACCTACTCAATGATCCAAATTACCACCATGAATATTCAGTTTGTCTTCAACCACATAAATATGTTCAACGGCCTGATCATAATTTAGAGCACCTTCAGCATTCTCCAGCTGAGCCCCCAAACCATAACCCATGGGTGAAATCTCATCTTTAATATACCAGGCTTTTTTAGCATCGATCCATTCTTTAGTTTTATAATCATTAACCCATATTTCAGTTTTTGGATCCTTGCGGTAAACTGCCTGTTTTTCAGCCTTATTGAGCCACAGTACTGCACAGCCTAAATCATCAAACTTATAGACTTTTGAACGTTTACCCGGTGGAAAAATACGTACCTGAGCTGAGAAGTTACGATCACTCAACATCATCATACAGCGTTCACAAACATCCCGGTCCCACTTTGTATCAACAGCACCCGTTTGTTTATCAGAGCCGCAGGCTGATAAAAAACTGAAAAATAATGTGATCAATAAGACTCTAATCACTGGCCTGATTTGCCACATTTTTTTCTTCCATATGGATATCTTTTAAAATAGCAGCATAACGTGATAAAACCCCTAGAAAACGCAGCCGATCCGGGCCTGCAACCTGACCTGTCCAGAGGGTACCGTCTTCAGACTTAAAGCTCCATAGATTAATTGCTTTAGCAAAAGCTTCATCCACTCGTTTGATTTTTATTTGTGTTTGTAAAACGCTGCTCAGATCAATTTCATCTTCAACCCGATCATCCAGAACGATAATACCCTGATCCATTTCTATGACACGATTAACCAGAGAAGCCACTTCATCCAGTCTGTGACTGGAAATCAGCATCACCGTATCTTGTTTTTTTTCTGACAGGATTTGAAAGAAGATATGCCTGGCATCGGGATCAAGATTAGCTGCGGGCTCATCTAATATTAAGATTTTTGCATCACGCCCCAGAGCAATACTGATCAAAATCTTTTGTTTTTGTCCGCCGGAAAGTTTAACAAAAGGGCGGGACTTTAATTGCTCAAAATCCAGCCCCAGGCGTTCTGCAACATCAATCATTTGTTTTGGATCACTATTACATAAGCTGGCTGAAAAATGGAACAACTGTCCGACAGGCATTTTTAAAGG
>DAOVUE010000186.1 GCA_030632745.1 Pseudomonadota bacterium
GATTTGGAGTGCGGGCTTATGTTTCAGGGGATTGTAAAAACATGGATGTTTTTACATAGCGGGCCACGGATGGCCTTGAAGCGTCCCCTGAAATATAAGCCCGCACTCCGAAGCACGTATTACCAGGCACCATTCCCGAACGACTCCCACATTATACATCAATTGCATCACTAAGAAGAACACCAGAGTGATTACGTATAATCCGCAGTGTTTCACGTATCAATACGAACAGACTAAAAAGAATATTTCCTTTAAACTAAAACTATACTTAGCCTGAATTACACAAATATAGCACACTTTAATATAGAAAAAAGTTCAATCAGTTATAGCGTTTTAGCAGTAACAGGAGGGACAAATGATAACTAAGCTTCTTCTCTGGTTAAGAGTCAAAATCTGGGATCCGATCTGGAACAAAACAGTCACTTGGTTAAATACCGAAAAAGACAATGTTGAGCTGCCTCCCAATGACTTTAAACAACTGTGTTACGAAATTCGACCTGGTGATGTCATTCTGGTCGAAGGACGTAGTCATGTTGCAGAAGTCATTAAGCTCATCAGTCAAAGTCCCTGGACACACTCAGCACTTTATATTGGCCATCTCTGTGATATAAAAGATTCCAATATGCGTCAACAGGTTGAGCACAATTACCATGGCGATCCAAAATCTCCTCTGGTTATTGAAGCTCTTTTGGGAGAAGGTACAGTCGTTCACCCTATTGAAAAATACCACAATGATCATCTCAGAATCTGCAGACCCAGTGGGATTACGCCAAAAGATGCCCAAAAAGTAATTGAGTTCGGAATAGATAAACTGGGAAATGAATATCATGTTCGACAGCTGCTGGATCTGGCACGCTTTCTTTTTCCTTACAGCCTTTTACCCAAACGCTGGCGTTCAAGCCTGTTTATGCACAACACTGGCTCTGCAACTCGAACCGTCTGTTCAAGCATGATTTCTGAAGCTTTTCAACAGATTCAATTTCCCATCGTACCCGTCACTGAAAGATTAGAAAATGGTCACTTCAGCCTGTATATGCGTAATCCGCGTTTGATAACGCCAAAAGATTTTGATTATTCACCCTATTTTGAAATTATTAAATATCCTATCTACGGCTTTGATCATATTGCCAGGTACAAAAAAATGCCCTGGAACGAGGAAGGTATAATCTGCCACGAACCCGGTGATTGTTATCTGCCGGGAGACGTTATGGCCAGCAGCATTTCCCCCGATGGTCACGTCCTGCAAAAAATAAATTTATTAAAACAGGCAGGCCATATCAAGATCAAAAAATACAGCAAAAAAGTCCAACAAACAAAGCCTTTTTTTGCAAATTTATTATACAGTATGTATAACTTCACTAAACTGCCTTTTAAAACTTTACTTGTAAAATACTTACCTTCTATTTCTCCAGGAAAGCCCACAGCCAGACAGGGAACTTGCCGCTGTCGCCCCGGTCACACAAAGCAGCAAAGAAGACGCTGTCAGATTTTATGTGCCATCAGACAGGGACACAACGAATCCATTAGATTAAGGAGGAACCATGCCATTCCTCATTAGTCACAATGAATTGTTTGCTCACTCTGAATCGATAGGCCTGTGGAAAAGGCTGCGTTTACAGTATATTTCTGCTCCCATTTTGAAACTTTTTCGTCATGCATTGCCTCGTATGTCACAAACAGAAAAAGATGCATTGCAGGCAGGTACGGTCTGGTGGGATGGTGAATTATTCAGCGGTAAACCTGATTGGGATAAGTTAATTGACATACAGCTGGCCAAACTCACCGAACAGGAAAAAGCCTTTATAGAGGGCCCCGTTGAGGAACTATGCTCCCTTCTGGATGATTGGGATATTACTCAAAACAGCAAAGATTTACCTGCTCATGTCTGGCAATTTATAAAAGACCAGCGCCTGTTCGGTCTGATTATCCCTAAGCAATACGGTGGGCTGGAATATTCCGCATTAGCACATTCAGCCATAGTACTTAAATTATCCAGTAGAAGTATTAGTGCTGCTGTTACGGTTATGGTACCGAATTCTCTGGGCCCCGCTAAATTAATAATGGAATATGGCACACAAAAACAAAAGGATTATTATTTACCCAGACTGGCTGCTGGAGAAGAAATTCCCGCCTTCGCACTCACCAGTCCTACGGCAGGTAGTGATGCCAGCTCTATGACAGATTACGGGATTGTCTGTTATGAGCAATTTGAAGGTAAAAACACCTTGGGAATCCGTCTCAACTGGGAAAAACGTTATATCACATTGGGTCCTGTCTGTACCCTGTTGGGGTTGGCATTTAAACTCTATGACCCTGAGCAGTTATTATCTGAAAACACCGAACGGGGCATCACCTTAGCGCTCATTCCTACTCATCTGCCCGGCATAAAAATTGGCAGACGACATTATCCCTTAAGTCAGACATTTCAGAATGGGCCCAATTCAGGTAAAGATGTGTTTATTCCTATTGACTGGATCATTGGTGGTCAGAACTATGCAGGAAAAGGCTGGCAGATGCTGATGGAAAGCCTGGCCGATGGACGTTCCATCTCGTTACCGGCCTTAAGCACCGGTGCAGGGAAGCTGGCCAGCCGTGCAGCTGGAGCTTATGCTCATATACGTAAACAATTCAATCGCCCTATTGGTGATTTTGGCGGAATTTCGGAAGCTTTAACTCGTATTGCCGGTAATACCTATATCATGGATGCCGCGAGAATTTTTACTGTGACCAGTATCGACCTGGGCGAAAAGCCTTCTGTTGCCTCGGCGGTGGTCAAATATCATCTGACTGAAAAAATGCGTCATACGGTTAATGATGCGATGGATATCTATGGCGGTGCTGCTATTTGCATGGGACCGAGAAATATTATGGGGCGAATTTATCAGGCTGTGCCTATCAGCATCACTGTAGAAGGCGCTAACATTCTGACCCGCAGCATGATCATCTTTGGTCAGGGTGTTGTGCGCTGTCATCCTTATGTTTTTAAAGAAATTGATTCTGCTAATAGCCAGCACAAAATGACCGCTCTGATCAGCTTCGACAAGGCATTTTTCGCTCATATCATTCACGTAGTCCGTTCGTTTTTCAGAACATTTTTCAGCGCAGTAAGTGACGGGAGATTAAGTAAAACACCCCGACAGGTGACTAAAGAGTATCATCAGGCAAGCAAACGCTATTATCAGAAATTGTCCCGACTCAGTGTTGCTTTTGCTTTGCTCAGTGATTTCTGCATGATCACATTGGGCGGCAAACTAAAACAAATGGAAAATCTTTCCGCCCGACTGGCTGATATATTAAGTTATCTTTACTTAAGTTCAGCAGTGTTAAAGCAATATCACCATGATCAGGCTTATGCAGAAGATAAAGCATTAATGCAATGGAGTTGTGAAAGCTTATTTTATGACAGCCAGCAGGCCTTTGATGGTGTGCTGGCCAATTTACCCAATCGTTCTATAGCGATTTTATTACGTTTTTTGATCTTTCCATTGGGAATGCCTTACCAAAAACCCAATGATCGTCTTGCCCGCTCTGTAGCTCAGAGAATACTAACTCCCTCTGCTGCACGGGATAGACTCACGCAGGGAATTTATTGTTCAGCTAATATTCACGATCCTATTGGCCGCCTGGATAACGCCCTGCTCAAAGTTGTGCGAGCAGAACAAGCTGAAAAAAAATTACAGCAAATATTCAAAACCGGACAGATAAATCCGCACCAGATCATAAATAATAAAATACCTGATTACCTGGAGCTAATCCATCAGGCCTGTCAACAGGGACTGATCAACGAGCTGGAGCTTAAGTTAGTTTATGAGGCTCATATAGCAAGAAGTGATGTGATCAAGGTAGATGATTTTGATCAGCAATTGAACCTAAACGGGGGGTGAATTGAGATGAAAAAAAATAACACAGTATCTGACACGGTCTATGTGGTCGATGGCCTGCGCACCCCGCAGCTGAAATCCAGCGGAAAACCCGGTCCGTTTAGTGCCAGTGATCTCGCCGTTGCAGCAGCCCGGCAATTATTACTAAAAATGCCTTTTACTGCGCAAGCCCTCGATGAAGTCATTATTGGCTGCGTCATGCCCGATGCCAGTGAAGCGAACATAGCACGTCAGATTGCCTTGCGCATCGGTTGTAATCAATCCATACCTGCCTGGACCGTACAGCGAAATTGTGCCTCAGGCCTGCAGGCCATTGACAGTGGTATGAACAGTATTCGCAGCGGCACAGCCGATCTGGTGCTGGTGGGTGGAACGGAGGCTATGTCCAGAGCTCCCATACTCTGGAGTAACGGCATGGTTAACTGGCTGTCGCAATGGTTCAGTATTCGCAGCCGCGGCTTATCCGGTGTAGCTCAACGTATAGGGCATATTTTTCATTTAAGAGCAGGATTTTTTAAACCGGTGATCAGTCTTGTGAAAGGATTAAAAGATCCTTTAGTCGGCCTCTCTATGGGGCAGACAGCAGAAAATCTGGCCTTTCGCTTTGACATTTCACGTTCAGAGATGGATCTGTATGCCCTGCAAAGCCATCAGCGTCTTGCAAAAGCCATTGCTCAGGGTGATTTACACGATGAAATAATCCCTCTTTACGACACACATAATCATTTTTATGATCAGGATAGCGGCGTCAGGAAGGATACCAGCCTGCTTAAATTATCTAAACTCAGAGCCGTATTTGATCGTAAACACGGTTCAGTGACCGCAGGAAACAGTGCTCA
>DAOVUE010000240.1 GCA_030632745.1 Pseudomonadota bacterium
CGCCTCAGCCTGGGAACCTTCGCAGTAAAAACCTGTGCCCGATGCCACTCAGTACACCGCACCAGTGCAGAAATTAAAGAATTACTGGAATAAATATCATTCCTGAACGTTTTTATGAAATATTTTTATCCTTAAAAAAGGACATATATTGTTGATCAGTTTTTTGAATATGATTAATCAGCCAGTCGCGTAGAAAGTCAACTGTCTCAGTAACTGTAGTTTCAGAATTCTGAGTATATTTAGCTACCACCTCATTCACTTTTTTGATCATGATTTCATGCTGCTTATGGTGTTCTTCATAATCCGGGTAGCCATTATCCTGCATCAGCTTTTCTTCCCGATCAAAATGGTACTTTGTGTAATCAACCAGCTCATGTAAAGCTTTTTGTTCAAATTCTTTACTATTGTAATAATGTGTAGATGAAATAAATTGATTAATCAGAACAATTAATCGTTTATGATCATCATCAATAGAAGGAATGTTAACACTATATTTATCGTTCCAGTGAACGTAACCGTCAGAGGCAAATTTATTGTAGAGAAATGGAATAATAATAATAATGGCCAGGATAATCCATGGTACCGGATGTGCCGGGCCGAAAGTCATAAATGAAAGTACAACGCCTACTGCACCTGCTACCAGTGCCAGAACTACCAGTAAATTTGTTAATGCCTTCATTACTATCCCCTTAATAAATTTTTTATATACCCAAACTACTTGGAAATGCTGAATTTCAGACAGTTGAGAGGTGTTACTATTCAAGGCATGAAGTTGCATGAATAGCCTACCTATTTAAAGACTTCATAACGCCGAAGAGTGGCATCTGTCGGCTGACTGAAACCTGCATTTTCAGGTAGATTGGGTACATAGTACCAATATCCTAAATCGTTGTCACTATTTAATGACTGGTACCTTCTTCTAAATGTGTTTTGTTATAAACATTATATTTGCCTGAAGGTTTTTTCATTTTGAGGCGTTTGACTTCCTCAAGTGTTTCAGCATTATAGACAATCAATTCACCTTCATCATCCCAGATACTCAGCAAAGCATAGTCACCCTCTCTGGTAAATTCAATATGTGCTGAAGTTTTTCCGGGAGCCGGGCGAATAGTTTTGATAATTTCCAGTTTTTCCTTATCAATAATATGCATGGCATCTTTATCAGGGCCAAAGAATACATCGACCCAGGCATAACGGGAATTCGCATGACTGCGCATAAAAAATCCAGGACCCAGGGTTTTTATGGTTTTAATTTTCTTCCAGTTATTCATATCAAAAATGCTGATATGGCCATCTTTAATATTAGGTATGGCAAGGACTCGGGTTTGTTTATATTTCCAGCTGATGCCGGAGCTTAAATGAGGCATTCCGGAAATATCAAGCTGAGCAATTTTTTTACCTATCACCAGATCGATAACCTGCCCTCCCAGAACTTTTTTCTTCGCCGCTTTTTGCTCGTCTTTAGTCTCCAGTGAACGGGCTGTGCCGATAATATAACGATAGCTTTGATCCAGAAAAAAGTCATCTAAATAATTATCCAGCACAATGCGCCGTATAGAAAATTTCTTTCCGCTATATTCAGGCATTTCATGCTGGTAATCATGTACAAATACGGGCTTGTCAATATAGGGGATCTCCCAGACTTCAGGAATATCTTTTAATGCCAGGATGAAGCTATTTCTTGGTGCTGCGGTATAGACCGCGCTCACTCGTGATGATATTCCCTGTTCACTGATAATATCAATTACTTTTAGCGGAGAAAGATCACCGGCATTTAATATTACAGCAGTATGGGGCAGGGTGTTGCCGACTATGACATATTGATTGTCAGCAGATATAGCGACATTACGAGTATTAATGCCGACACGAACTTCTGCAATTACTTTTAAATTATACAGATCATATTTTGTTACCCACCCATCACGTGAAGCAAAATAGACATAGCGGCCATCGCTGGAATACTTAGGTCCGCCATGTAAAGCATTATGGGTTTTAAAGCGCGTAATGGGTTCAAATTTGTCACCATCCAGCACAGTGACATGATGATCGGCCAGTTCAACGACGACAAATAAGTTCTGCATATCGGCTTTATAAACGGGAGTGCTGCTGAGAGTATTTTCAGAAAAATAAATTTTATGAGATTTGTTTATATCAGTTAAATCCCATGTAGGTGCGACTTTTGGTTTTTTGAAGATATATCTGCTGAGTTGAGCTATTTCATTATCATTGAGAGCTTCTCCAAAGGCAGGCATTTGAGTGGCTAAACGTCCATTTTTGATCACTAAGGCGGCAGCTTTAGCCTTTAAGCGCTTAAAACTTTGCGGGATAAGAGGAGGGCCGATCAGACCCAGACGGTCTGCTCCATGACAAACGGCACAATGTTTCTGGTACACAGCGTCAGCAAGTTTATCATCGTAGGAGAAGCCTGATGGCTCTGTAATATTGCTGCCTGCATGAGTGCTTTTGATAAAAAAGATAAAAAACACAGCACACCATATTAAAATATAACGCATAGCATGACCTTAGATTTCATTATCATGAAGAAAACAGGCTGGATCTTCTGCCCAGAAGTTCTTTGTGGTCTGCCAGGCTCTGACACGGGTATTTCCATTGCAGACATTCAGGTACTTACAGGTGGCACAACGCCCCTCAACAGGACGGGGACTTTGCTTAAGTCCGGCCATAAGAGGGTCAGAGGTATCCTGCCATATTTCTGAAAAAGGGCGATCTTTAACATTACCCAGGTTGTAATTCCACCACATCGTATCAGGATGTACATTACCCAGATTATCAATATTAGAAATATTAACCCCGGATGAATTGCCGCCCCATTGATCGAGACGGGCCTTAATGGCTGCAGCCTGCTCAGGATAATGTGTTTTTACCCAGTGATATAAATAAACACCATCAGCATCATTGTTGCCTGTGACATATTCACGATGGATACCCTGCTGCAGCTCATTGATACAATGTTCAAATAAATAGTCCAGGGCTTTTCGTGTGACTTGATGATAAACGTCATCTTCCCTGTTTTTATTGCCGCGTCCTGCATAATTCAGATGAGAAAGATAAAATTTATCAACTCCTTCATCTTCCATTAATTGCAGCAGGGCAGGGAGTTCATCGGAATTATCCTGGGTCAGAGTAAAACGCAGTCCCACTTTAATATCATTGGCCTTACACAGTCGAATGCCCTTAATTGATTCTTTGTAGGCACCTTCTTTGCGTCGAAACACATCATGTGTCGCTTCAACTCCGTCAATACTGATACCGACATAATTATAATTAACATCGGCAATCTGTTTAATATTATCTTCTGTAATTAAAGTACCATTGGTGGACAGGCCGACATAAAAGCCCATATCTTTTGCATGATGTGATAGTTCAAAAATATCATCTCTTAATAAGGGTTCTCCGCCGGAGAGAATTAACACCGGCACACCAAAGGCCTTTAAGTCGTCCATAACGGTAAACACTTCACTGGTCGATAATTCTCCCTTAAAGTGAGTATCAGCAGAAATTGAATAACAGTGTTTACAGGTAAGATTACAGCGTCGAATTAAGTTCCATATCACCACCGGTCCGGGCGGGTTACGTTTAGGGCCGATAGGTGTTGGATTTAAAACTTGTTTAAGATATTGAGATATTCTGAACATATTTTACTACTTATTAAGTGTACTTAATGTGGATTGGATTTTAGGCATCAGCTTTAGACTTTTCTTTCAAGCGTAAGCCGGTTTTTTTTAAAATTTGTTTACTGTACAGTAATTCATAGCCTGAGCAATGCTCACCTAACAAGGCGGCCACTTTCTGAGCTTTTTCTGTGACTTCTTCTTTACTCTTACCGTGCAGCATGGCAAAAAGGTTGTAGGGCCATTCGGGTAAAAACCGGGGTCGTTCATAACAATGACTGACAAAGGACAGGCCGCCCAGCTGTCTGCCTAATTCAGCAATTTTATCATCCGGAACATTCCAGAC
>DAOVUE010000364.1 GCA_030632745.1 Pseudomonadota bacterium
AAAAAAAAGCCATGGGTAACTGGGGATGGTTATTGCCTCACGCACTGACACAATTAGTGATCGATAAGATTATTGAATTAATTGATAAAGCAAAAACAGAAGCCAATAAGGGAAAGAAAAAAGGACGCACAATTCGTATTAAAAAAATGTAAAACAATAATCCTAAATAGCTCATGCCCCTTCATTTTATAAAAAAATGTACTACCACTAAAGAGAATGATGATGATAAGAAAATGTTTATTTCCAGCCGCAGGTTATGGAACACGCTTTTTACCTGCCACAAAATCGATGCCCAAAGAAATGCTTCCTGTAGTGAATAAGCCTTTAATCCAATATGGTGTTGAAGAGGCTATTGAAGCGGGTTTAACTGATATGGCTATAGTCACAGGCCGTGGTAAACGGGCTATGGAAGATCATTTTGATGTCAATTATGAACTTGAACATCAAATTGAGGGCAGTGATAAGGAAAATATTTGGATGAAATTCGTTCTATTATGGATAATAGTACTTTTTCTTATACCCGACAAATTGAGATGAAGGGATTAGGGCATGCCATTTTAACGGGCGAAACCTTAATTGGTGATGAACCTTTTGCTGTTCTTCTGGCAGATGACTTGTGCCTGGTGGATGATGGGGGTGATAATGTTTTAAAACAAATGGTTGGTTTGTATAAACAATTTCGCTGTAGTATTGTGGCAGTTGAAGAAGTACCTATGGAAGAAGTTCATAAATATGGTGTGATTAAAGGTGAAATGATCAGAGATGATATTTTCCAGATTAGTGAAATGGTAGAAAAACCGGCAACAGAAGATGCTCCAAGCAATCTGGCCATTATCGGGCGTTATATTTTAACTCCTGATATTTTTGATATTCTCAGAAAGACCACTCCCGGGGTAGGTGGTGAAATCCAGATTACCGATGCACTAATGCAGCAGGCAAAAGCAGGTTGTGTGCTGGGCTATAAATTTAAGGGAAGACGTTTTGACTGCGGTAGCATTGACGGCTTTATTGAAGCAACCAATTATTGCTATAAAAAATTTTACTAAAGTCTGAGCCTTCAGCTGATAAAGAGCCTTCAGCTAAAAAGAGCCATCAGCTGAAAAAAGCCTTCAGCTAAACCTGGAGTTAGAGGTGTGTTATTTCACACATCTACTTTGGGGTAGTGGATATCCCTAATTAATAGATTAGAATTTAATTATGAACAAACGTACTTTATTAATGCTCGTTTTTTCAGGAATTTTGATAGCGATACTTATTTTAACCTCCTGGTATAAAACAGAACTTGCAAGAAAAAATACTATTATTGCTCAGGTAGAAGTCGATCGAAGTTGTGATCTGCAGAAAGGTGAGTGCAGTCTTAAATTACCTGATGGTGGCTTAGTTTCATTGTCTATTGAGCCCAGACCCATACCGTTGGTACAAAACTTCAATATTAGAGTAAACCTCAAAGATATTGAGGTAGAGGCAGTTGCGGTTGATTTTAAAGGTACTACGATGAATATGGGACCTAATAATGTCATACTAAAAGCGCTTCAAAATAACATTTATGCCGGCAATGGCATGCTGCCCGTCTGTATTCGCAATAGTATGGAATGGCAGGCAGACGTTTATCTGAAAAGTAAAGATGGTGTCATTATTGCTCCATTTATCTTTGAAACCAGAAAAAATTAGGAATAGTTTGCTTACCAAGGCGACAGCGGCAACAAAATGTCAGCTGATTGCGGCGGGTACCGGCAATTTGAAACATAATGAAAAAAATCTTACCCGCTGTTATTGTTGTACTATTGGCTGCCTGTATTTATATGTTCTTTTTCTGGCAGCCGGCTTCTGATTCTGCTTCTCACTTAAACATGGATCCATTTTCTACCTCCAGGTCATTGCCTGAAGGGGGTGAGTTTACTTTACAATCCTTAAATGGTCCGGTCTCATTAAAAGATTTTAGAGGCAAAGTGGTGCTGGTTTATTTTGGTTATACTATGTGTCCGGACATTTGTCCTACAAATCTGTCTCTGATGTCGAATGCCTTTTCACACCTGGATGAACAGGAACTAAAAAAGGTTCAGGGCATATTTATCAGCGTGGATCCACAGCGGGATACGATGGAAAGACTCGATGAATACACACACTATTTTCATGAATCTATTATAGGTCTAAGTGATACAGCAGAAGTTATCAGAGCTCTGGCCAATAGTTATGGTGCTGCTTATCAAAAAGTAATTCAGGAAGACTCTGCAACTAATTATGTTGTTGACCATTCATCTGAAACTTATGTCGTGGATCCGCAAGGTAAATTAGTCGCTCGGCTGCCTCATGCCGCACCACCAAAAGAAATTTTAGAGACTATAAGACAATATATT
This sequence comes from Pseudomonadota bacterium, assembly GCA_030632745.1. Classification (GTDB taxonomy): domain Bacteria; phylum Pseudomonadota; class Gammaproteobacteria; order GRL18; family GRL18; genus GRL18. The sequence goes on from DAOVUE010000364.1 coordinate 2,358, forward strand.
CAAAATTAGCCAGTCTAAATTCTTTAAACCTAAATAACTCAGTTGGATCGCACCCCAAGGGCACTTCCTTCGGGGCGTAGCGTGAATGACTAAGGCGCTGTAGGTTAAGGGTTTTACTGACTATTTTGGATTTATTCGTAGTCACTCTACGGGTGAATTCAAAATATTCAAAAAATCCTTAAGATGCAGTGGCTTAGGCATTCAAAGTAGATTTAACTGAATTATTTAGGTTAAATGCAACTCTTTAAATAACTCTATATTAATATAACCAAAATAGGAATTAGCCCATGAAAAATAGTATGTCTGTTTTATTTGTTTTATTATTCTCCTTATTGTCAGGGTCCTTATTGGCTGCAACAGCGGCAGACAGCATCGTTATAGTCGATCCTTACGTTAGAGCTATTCCTCCTGGGCAAACGGTGAGTGCAGCCTTTATGCAAGCGAAAAATACATCGGATCAAAAACATGCT
>DAOVUE010000266.1 GCA_030632745.1 Pseudomonadota bacterium
AGCATGTTGTTTTCGTTATCGTTGCCGCTTTGCTGATATAAAAATGGCAAATAAGACTGGAACACAACAAGTTAGATAAGAGACTAAAATAAAAAAAGCAGTCTTAAAGACTGCTTTTATGTAAACCGGTTATTGTAATAATTTTATTTCTTAATATCAAGAAATATATTGAATTTGCCACGGAATACACGGAAAGCACGGAAAAAAAGATTAATATGCTTTGCCTGCATGGGATGTAAGTAAGAGGCTAGAGCTGGACGCTGAAGTTTTTGATCTTGTCCGTGTATTCCGTGTGTTTCCGTGGCAAAATAAGAGGCGTTTATCTGGATAACTTGTCTGTTAGATGCGGTCTGATTTTTTGCAGTATTTCTTTGAAGACTTTAGGAGTACCAGCGACAACATTACCGGTTTCCAGATAGTCATTACCTCCGGAGAAATCACCAATAAGCCCTCCGGCTTCTTTAATTAATAAGGCTCCGGCAGCCATATCCCAGTCATTGAGGGATATTTCCCAGAAACCATCAATACGTCCGGCCGCAACATAGGCTAAATCCAAAGCAGCTGAACCGGGTCTTCTGATCCCTGCAGTCATAGGGAAGAGTGCTTTAAATGTTGCAAGATAAGCATCCAGATGTTGTTGATCTTTAAACGGGAAGCCCGTTCCTAATAAAGCACCCTCAAGGCCTTTTTGTGTGGATACGCGAATGCGGCGATCATTAAGCATAGCGCCTTCACCGCGACTGGCAGTGAATAATTCCTGATTGACAGGATTAAAAACAACGGCCTGAGAAAGACGGCCATTTTGCTTAAAGGCAATGGATACCGCAAACTGGGGGAAGCCGTGCAGGAAATTTGTAGTGCCGTCTAAGGGATCAATTATCCACTGAAAATTGGGGTTCGCCTGGAGTTCACCGCTTTCTTCTGCTTTAATTGAGTGATCGGGATAGGCTTTTTTTATTGTTTCAATAATAACTTGCTCAGCCTGCTGGTCAACATTACTGACAAAATCATTGACGGCTTTGGTAGTCACTTTTAGACTATCAACTTTGTCCATGGAACGATGAATAACGGTACCGGCAGAACGAGCCGCACGTATAGCAATATTGAGCATTGGATGCATGAGTGAATCTCCATAACAACACCATGCATAATAAGGAGGGGCTGTTAAAAAATAAGAACTGAAAAAGAATGAAATTAAGTAAGAGCTAAATAAGCATTTAATTATACCATTAATAATTACTAAAATTAATAAAAGATTTCAGTTAAAATAGACTGATAACTGATAATGAAAGAGCCCTCAGTCAAACAAAGAGTATTCAATGAATTTTGAAAATATTCGTGTTGTAATGATCAATACCTCCCATCCCGGTAATATCGGTGCTGCAGCACGGGTGATGAAAAACATGGGACTGAAGCGGCTTTATTTAGTTGAACCTAAAAGTTTTCCTAATTATGAAGCGACAGCAATGGCTTCGGGTGCTGATGACTTATTATCACAGGCTGTAGTGTGCAGTTCCTTTGAACAGGCTCTGCAAGGTTGTCATCTGGTTTTGGGCACCACGGCAAGAGAACGAAAAATTCAACACGAATTCATTGCCGCCCGTGAGGCTGGAATACTATCAGCAGAAGAGTCTGTACAATATGAAGTTGCCCTCGTTTTTGGCAGAGAGAGAACCGGTTTAACCAATGAGGAAACCGGTTTATGTCATAAGTTGATTAATATTCCGACCAATCCGGAATACAGTTCACTCAATGTGGCTTCTGCTGTTCAAATTGTGACCTATGAGCTGATGATGTCATTACGAGCTCAAATGAATACTGATGACTCCGGTTCTGGCTCTGGCTCTGGTTCAAGTGCTGAACCTGATAAGATTGAAACTGAATCAGGTGTAGAATATGCGTCCAGTGAGAATATGCAGCGTTTTTATCAGCATCTGGAGCAAACTCTTATTGATATTGATTTTTTAAAAATCAAACAATCTCCACAACTTATGCCTAAATTACGGCATATTTATAATCGGGTACGCCTGGAGCAGGAAGAATTAAATATATTACGGGGAATTTTAAGTAAAACTCAAAAATTATTGTAATTTAATATTTTCAGCTAATATCAGTTTATTCTTATGTGGTTATTGAGTGTTTAACTAAATCCTAGTAAAATACACAGTCTTTCTATATCAGCAAATTAAGGCAACGTTATCATTTTATGTTAGAAAAGAGAGCCGTCAGCCAATAAAACTATAACGCTGCCTTAATTTGCTAATATACTCTTTATATAAAAAGAATAGCAAATAAGGCAGCGTTATCATTTTATGTTAGATAATAGAGTACAGGTAAAATGTTTGAGCATCTAAAAGAAGATATTCAATGTGTCTTTGAACGTGATCCGGCAGCAAGAAATTATTTTGAAGTTCTTACGACGTATCCGGGAGTTCATGCTATGATCTTTTATCGCATGAATCACCGTTTATGGAAATGGAAATTTCGCTGGTTAGCACGCTTTTTTTCGTCTGTGGCAAGGATGCTTACCGGCATCGAAATTCATCCCGGAGCCGTGATTGGGCAGCGTTTTTTTATTGATCACGGGATGGGCGTTGTCATTGGTGAAACGACTGTTATTGGAAACGATTGTACCTTATACCATGGTGTAACTCTTGGAGGCACCTCCTGGAATAAAGGCAAACGACATCCGACATTAGGAGATGATGTTGTTGTGGGTGCAGGAGCCAAAGTATTGGGTCCTATTACACTGCAAGATGGTGCTCGGGTGGGTTCCAATGCGGTGGTTATAAAAGATGTCCCCAGTGATTGTACTGTGGTCGGTATTCCCGGACGCGTGATTGCCAGCCAGAAAAAACACAAGGAAAATAATAAGCCTCATCCAAATGATGCGAAACGTGAGCTTATGGCTAAAAAAATTGGTTTTGATGCCTATGGTACCTCTAGTGAAATGCCTGATCCTGTTGCCCATGCCATTAACTGTATGCTGGATCATATGCATTCGGTTGATGATAAACTGGATAAAGTGTGTACAGCCATACGTTCCATTGATGCGGAATTCCCTGATGTCAGTATCCCGGATGTGCATTTTTGTGAAATAACAACGCTCGATGAACATCTGGATTGTCCGGCTCAGGATATTTGCAGTGGTGCGACAGGCCATAGCTCTGTGGCGGGCAATAGCGCTGCGGCGTGCAATAGCGCTGCGGCGTGCAATAAAGGTGAAGAAAATGTGCATATTATTCATCTGGATAAAAATATTAAGATACAGACTGATTAAAATACTTGACTAAAACGCTTGGTTTTCTTATTATAGGGATATATTATTTTAGAAAACAGGAAAATATCCATGAGATTGACGACAAAAGGCCGCTATGCGGTTACTGCGATGCTGGATTTAGCTCTACACTACGAGCAGGGTCCGATAACATTATCCGATATTTCTCAGCGCCAGGAAATTTCGCTTTCTTATTTAGAACAACTTTTTTCTAAATTAAGAAGAAATAGTCTGGTTAATAGTGCCAGGGGACCGGGTGGAGGTTATCGTCTGAGTCGTGAATCTTCTGAGATTGCAGTGGCTGAGATAATTGCTGCGGTTGATGAAACCGTTGATGCAACACGTTGTAAGCGTAAAGGGAATTGTCAGCACGAAGAACGTTGTCTGACTCACGATCTCTGGTGTGATTTGAGCGATCAAATCTTTGATTTTCTAAGTGGTATCACATTAAAAAGTCTGGTCGAAAAGAAGGTTGTCCAGGAA
>DAOVUE010000352.1 GCA_030632745.1 Pseudomonadota bacterium
GCTGGCGGACAGGTTCGGCTGGGAGATATCGCATCAATTAGCCGTCAATTTAAGCAGAAAGAAGATCAGATTCTTTTTAATGGTCAAAGAGCAGCACTGCTGGAAATTTCAAAAACAACGTCTCAGGATGCCCTGCAGGTAAAGAAAGTTATTATGACTCATCTGCAGCGGGAAAGACGAAATGCGCCGCGCGGTATTGTGCTGGAAATTAGTCAGGATGTAACGTCAGTAATCCGCGATCGTTTACGTATTCTAGTAACAAATGGTGCTCAGGGTCTGATCCTGGTATTTTTGACCATGTGGCTTTTTTTTAGTTTTCGCTATAGTTTCTGGGTGACTATGGGTTTACCGGTTTCATTTCTTGGTGCCATTTTCATGATGCAGTTTTTAGGCTACACGCTTAATATGATTACTCTGGCTGCTCTATTAGTTGCTATTGGCTTATTAATGGATGATGCAATCGTTCTGTCTGAAAATGTAGCGGCTCAACTACGCAAACAACAAATACGCAAACAACAAATACGCAAACAACAAATACGCAAACAACAAACTAAAATAGATGCCGTTGTGAAAGGTGTTACACAGGTTGCCCCCGGTGTATTTTCATCATTCTTGACCACTATTATCATTATTGCTCCTTTGGCTTTCATGTCAGGGAAAATGGGTGCTATTCTAAGTTATTTACCCGTTGTGCTTATTGTTACCCTGGCCGTTAGTCTGGTAGAAGCATTTTTAATTCTACCCGCTCATTTACTGCACAGCAGCGGACAGTTGCTTACTTCTCAGCGTTCAGCCATTCATCAATGGTTTGATAAAAAATTTACCTTTTTAAGGGATGAGCTGTTTGCACCCATGGTAAGAAAAACAAGCGCTCAAGCCTATTTGACTGTGGGGATAATTATCAGTCTTGTGCTTGTCTTCTATGCCGCTTTTCCTGCAGGCCTGCTTAAATATCGCGCTTTACCTAATCTGGAAAGTAATGTTATACAGGCTCGAATACTGTTGCCTCAGGGTACTCCTTTTGACAGAACAGAAGATGTTGTACAACAGGTCGTAACGGCTTTAAAAAAACTGGATGAAGAGTTTTCTGCACTGCAGGATAAGGAGCAGGGTAAACAAAAGCGTCTGGTAAAAAATATTATAGTATTATTTAATACCAATAAAGATGCTTATGAAAGTGGAGCACACCTGGCAACCATCAGTGCCGATTTGCTGCCTGCCGAACAAAGAGTGGGACGTATCGATACCATGCTCAAGCGCTGGAGAGAACTCACCGGGGAGCCAGCTGATGTTATTGCATTAAAATTTACTGACCGTGAACGGGGTGTAGCCGGTAAAGCGATTGATATTCGTCTGCAGGGCAATAAGCTGGAGCAATTAAAACAGGCTGCTGAGGAATTACAGCAATGGTTAAGTCAGTTTAAAGGTGTGCAGGATTTATCGGATGATTTAAGACCCGGTAAACCTGAGCTGCAGATCCATTTGAAAAAAAGTGCCGGCAGTTTTGGTATTACGGCCAGGGCAGTTGCGGATTCTGTTCGTGCTGCATTACATGGCGGAACCAGGCTGGAAGTTCAATCAGGCTATGAAGCTGAAGATGTCATCGTTCGATTAGAGTTAAATGATCGTGATAATCTGGAGGATCTGCATGATCTGATGGTGCGAAATAATCAGGGGCAGCTGGTTCCTCTTTCCGCGGTTGCAGAAATTACAAAAACCAGAGGATTTTCTCGAATTCATAGGGTAAACGGGCAAAAAACAGTCACCATTCAGGGCACTATCAATACAGAAATTATTAACGCACGTCAATTGATGCAGATAACCAAAAAAGAATTTCTGCCCACTTTGAAGGAAAAATATCCCGCAGTACGTCCGGCCTTTCAGGGACAGGGAAAAGAAAGTGCCCTGACGGGAAACTCATTGCAGTTCAATGTTTTGTTAGGGCTTTTAGGTGTTTATTTTATTCTGGCTTTTCAGTTTAAAAGTTTTGCCCAGCCCCTGGCGGTTATACTGGCTATTCCAACCAGCTTAATGGGTGTTATAGGCGGTCATTTATTACTGGGCCTGGATATTTCCATGCCGAGTCTGGTGGGTATGGCAACACTGATTGGCATCGTTGTTAACGATAGTATTTTACTGCTGGTGTTTGTCAAAGACGGCTTAAAGAATGGTCTGTCGATCATTGATGCAGCTCAGAATGCCTCAGTCAAACGCTTTAGAGCTATTATTCTGACCTCATTGACAACCATTGCCGGCCTGACACCCTTGTTGCTCGAAACCAGCACACAGGCACAGTTTTTAATCCCCTTAGTCGTCAGTCTGGTGTTTGGTTTGCTGTCCGCTACTCTGTTTTCATTATTCCTGGTGCCGGCTGTGTGTATTATATTGGATGATATGGGATTTTTTAAAAGAGTCCATAGCAATTGACAGCAGCGGTTATATTTTTATGCTTATGCTCATGTTTATGTTAGTGCCTCATTGTGATTATGAGCAATATTTAATAATTCACTCAAAGCAATCCTTGATGTCAAATGGATAGATTCTTCATTTAATTGCCTTGCTCTGAACATTAAAGAATTCTGCACTTTTTTGTCTTCATAAATAATATCTTCTTTGTCCGGATTGAAGGGATGATTAATAGTTACTCGTAAAATTCGACCTAAATTAATCCCCGTACCATCATTAAACACCAGCATATGCGGAAAAAAATGATTTTCCGGATCGGGAGACGGATAATCGACAATAGCGATTAAAATAATGGCTTGACCGGAAATTGAAAAAGTCAGAGAATTTTGATTCTGCTGTAAGGGTATAATATAAACGGGTTTATTAAGCATTTTGTATAAGTTTTTAAGCTGCTTATAATAACTATCGGGTGGCCATAATTTACCTTTAAACTGAATACTTTCCTGCTCAGAATTCATGTCATACATGATTGTTTTATCCTTTTATGA
>DAOVUE010000297.1 GCA_030632745.1 Pseudomonadota bacterium
AAGCAGCATAAAAAGCTTTGCAGAACAACAGGAATAATTATAATCATATTGATATTTCGGACTATTCATCAATAAGCTGCGTCTTAAAAAAATGATACTTTTCCAGCTGTCCAAAATCAAGTGTATATAAAGAAATATAACCGGGAGCTCCTTCAAGCAGCTGCAGCTTGATACGATATTGTCCTAAAGGCAGATCTTCTCCCAACGGGATAAAGAACCGTTGTCCCGCCCCTACATATTGTTCAGAAGTATTCAATATGTTTATCGCCTGTGTATTATCAGGTCTTATATCAAATTGCCTGTTAAGTAATGTATAACCATAACTCTTCATTTTTCTTTTATCTGGAGAAATAGTGACTTGAATAAGTGTTCTTTCAGTGGCTCCGTAGCGACTCTGAAATAATCCGGATAATACCATATTAGCTTTATTTTTATCAAAGTCAAAGTTCAGTTCCCGCTGCTTAATTTGTGTAGAAAGACGTTTAATATAATATTCAGGTTCTTGCTTTGATTGCTCCTTTGATTGCTCCTTTGCCTGAGCTTTCGGTTGAGCTTTTGCATGGTTGATAAACCATCTGATTGAAGTCTCAGACATTATACGTATATCATGCTGTCCCGTTTTCATAGCAGGTAATTTTAACTGTCCACTGGTAGAGAGCAGAGGCCGATCCAATTGTAATTTACCATCAATATAAACTTTCACTTTTGAACTTTTTTTGGATTTTCTTAAAAAGATAAGTGATGGTTCAAGAGTTGAAGCAGCGTTTGCTGCAGTAAAATTAATACGAGTTGAACGATTTACAGGCACCGGATGGTAATACAAATGCAGTAATTCCTCATTAACAGGTAAATCATTATTTCTAGGGTTAAATAAATACCTGGCCTGCCAGTGAGCAACAGGAAAATAATCCTCCCACTCATAGCTTAAAAAAGAGCTTATTTCTTCATCCTCAGGCGGTCTTGCCTGACGGATAATAATGATGCGGCGCTTTTGATGCAGAAGTTCCTTCTGGTTTTTTGCCTGCAATGCAAACCATAGTGGATGAAAATGTTTTACATCACGAATTTTATAATAATCTTCTGGAACACGGGTTCGTTTGTAAAATGAAGCGGGACGATTAGCCAGATTAACCAGCAGCGGCTGCTGCGCAGTCAGAACAATTTGATCCGCCTGTACAGGAACATTCAAATAATAATCATAGGGTTCTGAAAGCGACTCACTAAACGAATTGCTGGAATTAAAGTTTAAAATACGATCAAAGGTCGATTGAATCAGTTGCGCTTTTATTACATCAGATGATATTTTTTTTCCCTGCTGGTAATAACTATAGTTTAGTTCAATATTCTTTGCAGAGTGTTCATGCTGTGCTAACAAGGCACGGATTGTTATTTTAAGCTGTGTTGACTGTTGATTAAGATGTTCAATTGAATAGTCCAGTGTTTGATCTTGTGTCAATGAATAAGCGGCAATAAAAACATTATCGGGTTTAATTTCCTGTTTTTTTCCTTCATTTTTACCTGCCATAGTCAACCATGATGTAATAGTAATTGGCTGTTCAGAGCGAATTTCAAGTAAACCACCTTCTAATTGTTTTTCCCATAATGGCCCCTGTTGAAGATTAAAACTCATTTGCTGCCGTTTAAAGCGGCCTTTACCAAACCAGTTGATATTGATTTGATTTGAGTAAGGATTTAACTCCCCGCTCATCTGCTGTATTTCCATGGAGAATAAACCACCCTGTTCAGGTATTGGAATCGTATGATAAAAATACTTATCTGCATCCATCTGCTCAACAGCAATATCATCTTCTATGGGAACGATTAACTCATCTTTATTACTATAGAGTTTTTCTGTATGGTAATGTTTCTCTGCAATACCATTAGGCCCGATGACTTTCCAGCGATATTTAAGCATTTGATAGCGTTCACTGTCGCGTAGAAAATCAGTCCCATAGACACTAAAACGTGATATTTTTTCCCGCTCCTGCTGGCTCAACCTCTGCCACAAATAATCTATTTTATTGTCGGCAACAACTTCCTGTTCATATAAACGAAAAAAGATGTATTGAATTTCCGGTGACTTCGCATGAATTCTAATTCGTATTTTTGACAGAGCGGGAAAAGTCGTTGTTTTAAGCACAATCTCAGAAGCAGATGTGGGCAGCAGATCATTATTAAGGAAGAATGATTGTGATAATAGCTGACCCTGCTGGTTTTTTAACCAGTTAATTTTACTACGGTGGTGATAAACCTGCTGGCTGATCACCTGCTCATTGATGTCAATTAATTGATATTCAATAGCATAACGCCAGTTGCTATCCATTTCTCCCGCATAGTGTTCACTAATAGCGGCATTACTGAGTAAGCGTATTGAATTACTGGTCTGAAGCAATGAAAATTCAAGCCATTGAGAATCTATCGGTCGATGAATTAAGCTCAAAGAAGACATTTCCAATAAACTTTGTTTGCTTTTATCCCGCTCCATAGCCAGCAGAGAAAAATCTATTTTATTTGCAATTAACATAATACTAACGATAAACACAAAAAGAATAATAACATGACCCAGGCGTCTCATAGTGACTGACCCATAAGAAGCCAGGCCGTTCTGGAATTTATATATTGTTCAATATCACTGGCCAGAGTTTTTTTATTATTTAAAATAATGCTTGATGCATAATCGACAGGAGAAAGATTAATCAACATAACGATCTGCTTATGAGCAGCAGCTGAAGATTTAACCAGTAAAAAAGATTGATGAGTATTTTTATCAATTAAACGCTGATAAGAAAACTCCTCCACACTGCTCAAAGCTTTCATCAATACAATAAAGTCATGAGTATTATTATAATGATTTAAATGTTCTCTAAATGCATCGGGAACTAATTCGGGATCATAGTTAAACAAAGTATTAAAACTAAGATTGTCGTCATTCATTAGATTTGATCCAGTCAGACTGAAATTACTTATATTATCAAGCAAATATTGCGCCACATCTACCTCTACTGTTTCAATACCCAGAGAATTAAAGCGACCCGTCTCAGCAAAATCATTATATTTCTGCCTATAACTTTTACGTATAAAGGGGGACAGCCAGAGCACACCAAATACTTTATTTTGACTCACTAAAGCATACAGGGATTGTGGAATACTGCCAATTTCATAACCCATAGTGTCCCTTTCACCGGTGACAAATTGATAGGAGAATTTATTTTTATCAAATAGAGTTAATAGTGCATTTAAACCTTCAAAGAGTTTATTTTCAGCCCGGATGCCATGGCTCAAAGAGATTAAAATATCACTATCAGGTAACGTTAGATCCTCACGAAAACCAAAGGCTCTTACGCTGAACACAAATAAGGGTCTGGTTTTATGTTCTCTCATAATGACCTGATTGATTAATGTTAATAAACTCAGCTGATTTTGCGACTGGACCATATCGGCCTGTCCGTCACTATTAGCAAAGGGATGAGCCCCTGCAATCAACAAAGCCCGTGCATTTAATTGTTCAAA
>DAOVUE010000215.1 GCA_030632745.1 Pseudomonadota bacterium
AACTTATCCGGTTGAAGCTATAAGTGAATTAATCAGTAGAGAAGCAAAAAAATAATGACTTATAACGATTTATAACCTCAATGGATAATAACTACTTATATGAATGAATTAGCCACTTATTTTCAATCTTTTAATTTCAGCTCAGACGATCTGGAACTCACTTTACGTTGTTTATTTCAAATTATTTTGCTGGGTTCTTCTGCTATTTTTTCCGGTTCTGAAACCGCTTTGTTTTCTCTAAGCCGCATTGATCTGCAGAAGTTAAGGCAATCTGCTCATAAAGATTCCGAAAGTATTCATGCCATGCTGGATGAACCCAGGCGTTTAATAATCTCAATATTATGCGGTAATGAGCTGGTTAATATTGCCTCAGCAGTAAATATGACCTCAATCTTATTAATGATTTTTGCTGAGCAGAATGTAGGCTGGATTAATATTGTTATTATGGTTCCTCTGCTGCTGTTAGTCGGTGAGGTAACGCCCAAGACTATAGCGGTTAACTTTCCAATTAAATTTGCCTCACGTGTGACGGCTAAAATTCTACCCCGCTGGATTGCAATTATTACTCCTTTACGAGAGGTGATCAGATTAGTTTCCGATCGCATAACCACCTTAATCGTAGGCGATGATGTTGACCGGCAGAATATTCTCCAGCCCGATGAATTCAGAACACTATTGGAAGAAGGTGAAGAAACCGGGATCATCGATGCCACAGAAAGAATTTTAATTGACAATGTTCTTGAAGCATCAGAAACTGATATTTCGCGCATTATGACGCCCAGTCCACGCATCCTGCTTTTAGATGCTGAGCTTCCTGTAGAGGAATTGATTGAACAATTCCGCTCTTTACGGCATCCTAGAATTCCTCTGTATAAAGGACACTGGGATAATGTAGTTGGCTTCATTCACTCTGAAGATATTTTAAAGCTTATCCGTGGTGGTGGTGAAATGGAAAACGTGACGCTGGATATGATTATGAAGCCGGCAGACTTTGTTCCACCCACTAAAAAAATAGATGAAATGTTTGATTATTTTCAGACCCATAGTACCCGTGTTGCCATTATTCTAGGTGAATATGGTGAAGTACTGGGCTTGATCACCATGAAGGATGTGCTGACCTTTATCTTTGGTGAAATCAGCGGAACAATGGAAGGCATGGAATATTATAGTGAAGAGGATGATAATAGTTATGTTGTTCCCGGAGATATGCGCCTGACTGACTTTTATAATCTGACTAATTTTGATATTGATGATCCGGTAATGACCACTATCGGCGGCGTTGCCTTTCGCTTGTTTGATTGTTTGCCTGCCATCAATGATTCTATAGAACATGAAGGCTATACATTTACCATCAAAGAAGTTAAAGGTTTACGCATCAGTAAAGTTTTAGTCTGTAAAGTCTCCCAGACTAAAACATCACCCGTTTCGGATGAAATTCAACATGAAGATGCTGCAGCTGACCAGCAAGCATCTGAAGCAGAAGGTGATATCAGTGCCCTCAGTGAAGAAAATAATGAGAAGTTAGCAGAAATTGAACAGACAAGCAACACCATTGAAAAACATTCAGAAGCAGCAGAGGAGGAGAAGTAATGGATTGGACAGCTGAACTTTTTATCATCCTTTTTTTCCTGATCTTAAAAGCTTTTTTTTCCGGTTCTGAAATTGCCATGGTCAATTCAGATAAGCTGAAACTGCGCCACCAGGCAAAACTGGGAAATAAAGGATCCCGGCTGGTATTAAAGCTATTTAAAAAACCGGATGTGATACTGGGAACCACCCTGGTGGGTACAAACCTTGCGACGGTCACTATTTCGACACTCGGAACTCTTGTTTTTATTGAGTTATTTGGCTCATCAGGTGATTTTATTTCTATCCTGGTACTCACTCCAATATTACTGATTTTTGGTGAAGTAGTTCCCAAGAGCGTTTTTCAGCAAAAAGCCGATACCCTGGTGCCTTTTTTAATTTATATTTTACGCTTTTTCTCTTATGTTTTTTATCCGCTGATTATAATATTCAGTACCGTAGCCCGCTTTGCAACCAAAATCGTCGGCGGCGGCGAGGCACCGCAGAATATGTTTATCACCCGGGAAGAAATTAGAGTCTTATTAGATCTCTCTGAGTCTGCCAGCGATCCGTCAACCATAGACCGTAAACGTATACGGCGCATCATTCGCTTTGCTGATACCACGGTGGGTGAAGCAATGATACCCTTAGCGGATGTGGTTGGATTCAATGAAGAGCGCAATATGGAAGAAGCGATTCGTGTTGTCATTAAATATGGTTTTAATCGCTTACCGGTCTATCGCGGCAATATTACCAATGTACAGGGCATGTTAACGCTGACCACCTGGGATTTAATGGAAACTGATCTTGAACAAAAACCCATCACAGATTATATTGTTCCCACATTATACCTTTCTCCCAAACAGACCATTGATCAGGCTTTGCCGCAACTACAGGCTCGCGACGACCATATGGCTGTTGTTCTTGATGAATATGGCTCTGCCATCGGCATCTTAACGATGGAAGATGTCTTTGAGGAAGTCGTTGGTGAAATTGATGTGGGCTATGATTTTGAAGAATACAATCCTAAACATCGATTTTATATTGTCCATGAAAATGATCATTCCCATTTAATAGGCGGCCGCATGCCTATTTCTGAAATAAATGATATTTTATATGTTAAACTTCCTGTAGAGGAGGCACACACCATAGGTGGTTTTATTACCAGTCGTTTGCGCACAATCCCCAAGGTGGGAGATGCAGTGGAAGAACAGGATCATCGAATTACTGTGTTAGAAGCTGATGAAAGAACCGTAATAAAAGTTCGTTTCGAACGCCTTTGAAACAGATAACATACGAAAAAATTGTTCAACAACACTTTTTCTAATTCGGATCCATGTACAGATACTGTATACTGTATACTGTATACTGTACATTTTAAATTAAATACAGGTTCATCACTTTATTGCGTACTTGGCTTTTGCCTCCCCCTTTTTTAAAGGGGGATTGAGGGGGTTGCTCTAAGCTATTTAAACCTTCCAAACCTCCCTTTTTTAAAGGGAGGGACTAAAATCAAAAAAATTCCAATATAAGTACGCAATAATGTGAAGAACCTAAATACATTATTAATGGCTGATAAAATGGTTGATAAAATTTTAACTTTAGAAGAGTTGATTGAGAAAAACACTCAACTTAAATTAGAAAATGCGCTATTGGAAAAAAGTAATTCCGAAGCGATTAAGAAGTGTGAACAGGAAGAATCTTTAAAACCCTATCAGGCCGAACTCCTTCAGATGCAGAAGTATCTTGAGAAAACCGGCAAAAAAATGGTTATTTTGTTTGAAGGCCGTGGTGCTGCGGGAAAAGGCGGCACCATACGCAGAGTCACCCGCTATATGAATGAAAAACATTATCGTATCGTTGCTTTGGGTAAACCGACAGAAGAACAAAAAAGCCAGTGGTTTTTCCAGAAGTACATTAATCACCTTCCTACCGGAGGAGAAGTGGTCTTTTTTGATCGCAGCTGGTATAACCGGGCTATGGTTGAGCCTGTTTTAAACTTTTGTACTGAGTCAGACTATAAAAACTTTATGCAAGCTGTGACTGGATTTGAAAGAGACCTGGTTCGCCAGGGTACAATCCTGGTTAAATTATATTTTAGTGTCACCAAAGAAGAACAGGCAAAACGCTTCAAATCCGATAGAGCTGACCCCTTGAGACAATGGAAACAATCTGAATTAGATGTTCAGGCACAGGAACGCTGGGATGATTTTACCAATGTAAAATATAACATGTTAAAGAAAACTCATACCTCTTCAGCACCCTGGACAATTATTCGAGCTAATAATAAGTATAAGGCACGACTTAATGCGATAAAAACTATTTTGAATAGCGTCCCTTATACACGTTTAAATTCTGACCTTAATTTTGTGCCGGATAGTCATATCGTCTATTCCGGAGCTCATGAACTTGAAATCATGGAAGCCCAGAGATTACATGACGGCAAGTTTTTAAGCTGATAAACAGATAGTTAAGCTGACCTCTATTTTGCAAAAGACGTTGCATGCAACGTCTCTACATTTGGACATGTCGTTTTTACAGGATTATTCCTGTGAGTGAGCAATATTGAGCAAATAATCTGTAATACAAACTGGATCATGTGCTCCCCGCTTCCATGGATTTTCAAAATCATTAATAATAATACTTATCCCGTCATTATTAAAGCGCTTAATATTCTCTCCGGGGAGTAAGTAGTGTC
>DAOVUE010000171.1 GCA_030632745.1 Pseudomonadota bacterium
ACTGTTAATCACAGGAATATAATTATTACCCGCTAAAAAATTAATTAAAAAATCCTTATTCTCCTTATTCTTCACTATTGATAATGAGGAATTATGCAGCACTTCTTCTATCCTGGACTCAGACTCAGGCTTAGGCTCAGAAGAAAGTTCAGACTCCTTTTCATTCAGCATATAAGCCTGTTGATAGCGATAAATTCCATAGTCTGACTGTGGATATGCGGTATAAATAAACTTGAAGCGGCCAGCAGCGAGTGCTTTTGTCTGTGATGGAAGAATATAATGTTTATTTTCCCCCGCAGATATTGCTGCATAATCTAATAAATAGATATTAGAATATTTTTTAACTGTATTATAAAAAGCCGCATCAACGTTCAGTGGTTCAAACTGTATGACCATAGCCGCTGGATTGTACTGCATAATACTTTCTATTAAATCAGGCCATTGTTTCCTGATGTCTGAAGTGGCTTGTTGTTGTAAGGGAATAATGACCACGTCAGGTTGTGCAGATTTATTTTTTAGCGACAAATTGACCAGCCCGTCATAAGCATAACCGCTGACATGCAAAAAAACCCGACTTTCTCGTACTAATAAAATAACGCTGATAAGGCTGATAATCAATAATACAAATTTCCATTTGTTTAAGTAGAACACTTTCCAGAGCCTCTTTTACTAGAAAAATTGCTTATAAAAATACAAAATCAGGATAAAGTGATAGTATAGACTATCAACACAAAAGCAGTTGGAATTTACAAAAAATTTGAGACAGACTAGTCAAAATTTCAAATCAGCTTAGGGGAATATAGTGGGTACCGTGGTATAGAGAGTATAGAGGTTTAACCTAGAAAACGCAGTTGACATCGTAACGAAACGCTCAAAAGTGCTGTAGATAAAGGGTTTTACTGGGTATTTTGGCTTTATTCGTAGTCACTCTACGGGTGAAGCCAAAATATTTAGAAAATCCTTTAGGTGCAGTGCTTTTGGGCGTTGTAGTAGATGGCAACTGCGTTTTTTAGGTTTAAGCACTGTTAGAAAATTGATAACAATTGATAGTTTGAATGGGAATGTTTGATGCTATAGCCAGAGCGGCACGAAATTTTTTTAATGTTTCCGGTAATATAATATTTTGAAATTTAATGGCACCATGAGGATAATATTTTTCACTATGATGTTCAATTAATGCAGGAACTTCAGGAGGTACTGTCAGAGAAAATTGTGTGGGAGAGAGTGATAATCCACAGCCCAATACTTTCATATAGGCCTCCTTTCTTGTCCAGAGCTCATAAAAAGCAGGCTGCTGCTGCTGCACAGGCAGAGCAAACAGGGAAGTTTGCTCTGATAAGGTAAAAAAACGTTTAGCTATGCCCTGCCATTCCGTTTTTCGATCAATGCATTCAATATCAACTCCAAGTTCAGCTTTTTTTGTAACCGCTAATAAAGCAATATCCCTGGTATGACTAAGATTGAATTGCAGCGCTCGCTCATTATCATCCTTCAGAAAAAGATAAGGTTTTCCCTTCTCCCCCTTGGTATATTGGATATGTTCAGGAGAGATAGTGAGATATTTTGCCAGCACTTCCCGCATAAAACCATGAAACAGAATAAAACGGTTTTTGTGAGTTTCAAATTTAAAGCGGTCAGCCCTGTTTTTTTCTTCTATGGACAAAGCCGCATAGAAATCACCCGCTTTAGATTGTAATTCATTAGCCTGGCATAACCAGATATCAATGACATTTTCCTGTAAACAGAGGGACATGCCAGGGTCAGAATTGAAGTCAAATGGCATCATAGGCATTAAGCTCTATGGACATCCAGTTTAAACTAAAGCTTGCATAGGAATATAACGCTGATACTGTGCGGGCAAATATAAACCCTGGCTTTTCAGCACCTGAATTCGATGCTGATATGCAGCACCATACATCAGCTGCTCTGCAATATCAGCAACTCGCCTGTTTTTATAATCATTCAAATAGGTCTGAGCAACCCAGTCATTAAAGGCACCCATGGCCGGCCCACACCAGATTTGATAGTCAAATTCGCGTCCGGCTACACCGGCATTGGACCAGCGTGATGAAAGCCCCAGATACCAGCGAAACACCAAAGCCATTTGTTTTTTAGGATTATTTTGTGCTTTTTCGATTACCGAGGGATCACGTTTTTGGAAAAATTCAAGCGTTTGCTGCCAGATCGTATCGACCGAATTTTGTAAAATCTGTTTTTCCAGTTTTTCCAGTTCAGGTTTCGGGATCTCGGATAAACTATTATACGTGGTATAGAGCTCATACAGTTTTTGTGCCCGCATGGGAAACAAAGTCCCCTTTTTCAGAACCTGTAACTTTATACCCCGTTCAAACATATCTGATGCGGGTGCCATTACCACATCTGCCATGCCGGCCTGGGATAATAATTTACGGGTATGTTCAGAGGCACCGGCCTCAACACAGCTCTGATTCACAGAGCCTGTCACTATATAAGCAGCTCCCATCATATAGCAGGCAAGTGCTGCATCCGGTGTGCCAACTCCCCCGCCGGCTCCTACACGAATTTCAACAGGGTATTGACGCTGAGCCTGAATTTCATCTCGCAAGGCGATAATAGAAGGTAATAAAACACTCAGAGGACGGTTATCCGTATGACCTCCGGAATCTGCCTCAACTGTAATATCATCTGCCATAGGGACCTGCATTGCCCATTGAGCCTGCTGCTGTGTAATTAATCCCTGAGTCACTAATTGATTAACGACAGCTTCTGGTGCAGGCTGCATAAACACAGTAGCCACTTCCCTTCTGGAGACCTTAGCAATAATTTTATTATTGATCTGAATACTGCCGTCCTGCCCCTGCACTAAACCTTTGGCCCGATAATAAACCAATGAGGGCGTTAGTGTAAAAAAAGCAGCAGCTTCAATAACATTAACGCCATATTTTAAATATAAATCAATAGTCCCCTGTTCAATGGCAGGCTCTGATGGATTATGAATAAAATTAAAAACATAGGGGCCGTTGGGCAGGGCCTGCTGAATTTTTTTTATGGCCAGTTCTACACGTTGTAAATCAAGACCACCCGCACCAAAAGAAGCCAGAATATTTCTTTGTCCCAGGCTAATTACCAGTTCTTCTGAAGAAATACCATTGGCCATAGCACCCGTCATATAGGCATATTTAACACCATAAAAGGCTTTAAATTGCGGATCACCCAATTGTTCAGGCATCACCGGAGGTACATAGGCAGTGATTTTTGCTACCTCTGCACAACCTTCATTATTAATCGTAATCTGATCATCATCTAACATCACATAAGCTGGCTTATCCAGGTTTTTTAGATTTTCTATACCTTGAATATTCATCTATTCTTTTGTGCGAGAAAACTCGGCCTTCAGGCCGGGGAGGGATAGCACTTTGCCGCTAGGCAAAAACTACACCTACTCGCACCTCCTCTATTAATGTTGTAGTTCTGGCCGCCAGTCGTGTGCAGTTTTTCTTTACATTGACTGATGCCATTACCGTATTGTTTAAAATATCCATTAATGCAAAGAATCCACTGCTACGTTTACCTTTAACGAATCCAATGCCTTTACTGGTCTTAATTAAATCAAATTTTCTTAATCCAAACAGTTTGCCGGTGGGTATTCTTTTTTCAGAATGAGCACCTTTAAATTGCTGAAAATCACCCTTAGAAACGTGCCGTTTATTAACAACAACATCTAAAGGTTTAACCCATTCGTCGTCTTCACAGCAAATAGCCACCGCATCATTGTGATGTGTTTTAGTTAATTGTAAGACTTGTTCACGTTTGAATTTTGTCTCATATCCAAAGATTTCTATAAAACGCCATTTCTTTTTAAGCTGAGACTTCACGATGCCCACTTCAGTAGCGTGTTTTGTTCTGCTTTTCTTGGTTTTCAATTCAAACTTACCGGCATGTAAATCAGCATGACAACATTCACATAAAGTAATTAAATTACCTGGATTATTTGTTCCACCGTTACTCCTAAACTGAACATGATGAACGTGCAGCTTTTCAGAATGTTTTACTTTCCGTCCTGACTGACATTTGTAATTATCACGACCTAGAATATAAGCCTTCACGTTGTAATAGTCCTTCTGCTTGCCGTTCTGATAATCAGCACCCTCCACATCAGGATTAGTGATCTTATGAATATCAAAGCTTGCCGTTTCTACTTTCCATTGTGTTACTGGTAATATTGCCTCAATCTGTTTTTTCTCTCTTAAATGAGATTCAACTTTTGAGCGTATGGATGGTGCTAAACGGTCTGTCTTATAACTGTTAGCACGATTCAACCAACGGGCAGGGCGATAACGACATTTCCTGCCCCTGCGATTCCTACGATACATAGCACGTTGTTTTACCTTTTTAGAAACATCCTGTCGGATTTGCGTCTCTGCCTGGTAAACAACCTGACCATTAGTAATTGCAGCAGTACCGATAACTTTACTTCCTGTGTCCATACCGGCTATGACAGGTTGTTTGTATTCAGTGGTTGCTACAGTTAATTTGATAGTAAAAGGACGAGTCTTTTTAACCTTTGCCTTACCTTCTTTTAGCAATAATCTTGCTATAGCGGACTGACAAGGCATCAAAGAATCACCTTTTTGGTTCAGTACATAAACAAACATAATTGTTAAATCCTCCTATAAATAGGGTTATGCGTATTATCACTAATGGAGTTAATGATAAATCCGACTTCAACTCGCAGGGATGTTAATAGGTTTAACGTTATACACACCGCTCCTACCTCACGGAACTTTTAATATATAACCTTAGAGCCTTAGTCTGTTGCGACAACCAAGGGTAACTATTTCTATCACATCGTTTACTAACTTCTTAATCTCCTGTTAGTCTGCTGGTCAACTTGAGCTCTCACAAGCTCCTGTCTTTAGG
>DAOVUE010000282.1 GCA_030632745.1 Pseudomonadota bacterium
GTAAAAACATCCTTGGTTTTACAATCCCCTGAAACATAAGCCCGCACTTCGAAGCACGTATTACCAGGCACCATTCCCGAACGACTCCTTAGGTTGTAAAGAAGATCATAAGTAGGCAATAATGTGAAGAACCCTAAAAAGGCCAGACGTCGCTTAGGAAGAAGCGTGTGCCCCAGCCGCCTGAATTAGAATCATGAGTCAGGCCTACACCACTATAAACAATTTGCGCATTAGCTACTTTTGATGAGGAAATTCTATTATCCAGGCTGACATCACGACCGCGAATAATACCTGATAATTGAATATATTCGTCCCCCTGATTAATGGTAATAAGCTTTTCACCCTGCACTACCAGATTATTATTGGCTAAAACTTCTATAACCGTCACACCAATATTACCGGTTAAACTGTTTTTCTGCTCGCTTTTACCTTTGGATTTGAAGTCATTATTAGAGGATATACTGGTATTAAGCGCCTGAAGTAATTCATCTGTAAAGCCCCATCCGGTAATGGCGTGGGCATTCCCTGTGACGTCATCAGTGGTAACCGCTTTACCGAACACGGTGGGATTAGACAAAGAAGCGGTCATGCCTTTTTTATCTTCCGTTTTAGTTTCTTTTTTACCTGTTGTACTTTCATCAAAAACAACCGTCAGGATATCACCTACTCTATGTGCTTTTACTGTTTCAAATAAGTTAATATTATTATTATTCAAATAAATGGAACCACTATTTTGCGGTTTACTGATCACAACAGGAGGTTTTACCGGAGCATATTTTGAGTTATGCTCTAGCCTTTGAGTTGCACAGGCAGTAAAGAAAATACTGCTCATTATTAATAATATGATTCTTTTAATCATCATTTTAAACCTCACATTCTACAACTTACGACTTATAATAAATTCTATATTTTATCGATATAAACAGATCATAAGTACTTTTACGGAATCAAAGATTCCTAAAGTACTAAACATTCTGAGTAATATACTGCAGCATTTGATCAGCTGTTGATAAAGACTTTGAATTCATTTCAAAGGTTCTTTGTGTTTCTATCAGATTCACTAATTCTTCTACTGTATTGACATTAGAACTTTCCAGAGATCCCTGTAATAAACCACCCCGATTATCTTCAGACGGAATGCCTGTGGTTGGTGAACCACTGGATACTGTTTCTAAAAATTGATTATCACCGATGGGCATTAAACCGGCCGGATTAATAAAAGATGCCGTTTCAATGGTACCGACATTAGACGGTTCCGTATTACCGGGCTCCAGCGCGGAAACAGTACCATCAATACCAATGGTAATAGACAGGGTATTCTCTGGTATCGTAATCGCCGGATCCACAAGCATACCATCAGAACTAACAATACGGCCCTGTTCATCAATTTGAAAAGAACCATCACGAGTATAAGAAACATCCCCATTGGGTCTGAGCACCTGAAAAAAACCATCACCCTGAATGGCTATATCCAGTGAATTTCCAGTTTGAATAAAACCGCCCTGCATATGCATTTTTTGTGTTGCGGCGACACGAACCCCTGTGCCCAGCATTAAACCGGAAGGCAAAGTCGTATCCTGAGTTGCCTGAGCTCCCGGTTGACGAACATTTTGATAGAGCAGATCTTCAAACACCGCTCTGTCCTTTTTAAAACCAGTGGTACTGGCATTAGCCAGATTATTAGAAACAACCTGTAAGCGTGTTTGTTGTGCATCTAATCCGGTTTTTGCTACCCACAGTGCTGGATTCATAATATTCTCCTAATTAGCCGTTTAATCTCATTAATTGTGAACTGGACTGATCCATTTCCTCTGCTTTTTTCATCAATTTGACCTGCATTTCATATTGTCTGGCCAGGCTCATCATATTTACCATTTCTGAAATAGCATTTACGTTTGAGCTTTCAAGCATACCTGAAGCCAGGCTTACCGTGCCGTCTGCCTCCGCAGGCTGGCCATTTTTCTGTACAAATAATCCGGATGCATTCTTTTCCAGATTCTGAAGATCAGGCTTAACCAGTTTGATCCGTCCCACCACAGCCGTAGTATTATTTTCTGCGCCAATAGGCACAATGTTAATGCTGCCATCAGAGGTAATATCAATTTTTTGTGCCGGAGGTATGGTGATCGGTCCGCCATCACCTAAAACCGGCAAGCCTGTACCGGTTGTCAGCATCCCTGTTTCAGTAAGACGTAAACTACCCGCACGGGTATAACTCTCTATACCTCTTTGATCTAACACCGCTATAAAACCCTCACCCTGTAGTGCAATATCCAGTGGATTACCTGTGGAAATCATATTGCCTGACTTAAAATCAGTGGCGGGATTTTCACTCATAGCATACACCCGGGACGGCAATCCAGGACCAAATACAGGCTGACTGCGAGCTGCAGCAAAATCAGCACGGAAGCCTGTTGTTGTCGCATTGGCCATATTATTCATGTGCAGCTGCTGACTCAGCATATTTTCTTTAGCACCTGACATGGCTATAAATAAAAAACTATCCATTTTCGGACCTTTTTGACAAATTATTGACTAGATATTATAGGATATGCATTTATCGAGCCAGGAAAAAGCAGAAAGAGCAGAATTCAGAGTTCAGAGTTCAGAAAAAGAAAAAGCAGAGATAAGAGAACCCTCTCAACTCCGCTTTTGCTTTTGCTTTTGCTTTTGCTCTTACCTGCTCTTTCTGAACTCTGCTCTTTCTGAACTCTGAACTCTGCTCTTCTCCTGCTCTTATCTAGATCTGCAGTAAAGTCTGGGTGATTTGATTAGCAGTGGTAATGGTTTTTGCATTGGCCTGGAAATTACGCTGGGCAGTAATCAAATTAATCAATTGTTCCGTCAGATCCACATTTGAGTCCTCCATAGCACCGGAATTAATCTGTCCGGCATTACCTGAACCCGGAACATTAATGACTCCCTGTCCGGAAGCAAAACTTTCCGCCCAATAATTATTACCTAATTGACTTAAGCCCTGATTATTAGTGAAATTTGTTAAATAGATCTGGCCTAAATTATTAGCTTGTCCATTAGTAAAGCGTGCTAGTACAACTCCCGATTGATCAATTTCAATGCCTGAAAGTTGGCCTGTTGAGTACCCATTCTGAGTTAAATTGGTAATACCAAAATCAGCACCATATTGAGTTAAATCATTGAGATCAATTTCAATAGTTTGTATTACCACTGGATTATTCAGGGGATCAGGATCAGCAGGAGCATCAGAATTGACCATCACTGCATTTACAGGATCGGACAAATTAAAGGTAAAATTTAATTTTCCATCATCTGAAGCAGTAGAAAGAGGCTCAATAGTACCATTATTTAAAAAAGTTATGGTGTCAATAGGTGAAGCAGCTGAATTATCAATAATTTGAGGCGGTCCCGGAGAAACCGCTGATGGATCCATATTCTGAAAAATATTACCATTGGCATCCACTTGTTTTATACCGACTTCCCAGGTACCGGCTTCAACAAGCGGAGCTGCAGACGGGGCTATCTTCCTAAAAAACAAAGACGTTAACATGGGGTTACCCAATGAATCAAAAGAGGTAAATGAAGTGGTATGATTATAACTATTAGGATCAACTGTTCCATTTGCATCCATTTTCCAGGCGATCGCAGGCTCCTGTTCCCCTGCATCAATATTGGCCACCA
>DAOVUE010000039.1 GCA_030632745.1 Pseudomonadota bacterium
CTTTACCGTCATCATTTGCCAGAGAAAAGTTAAGTGCATCAATGCGTGACTTGTAGGTGGAGTATACACCCATACCATGAGTCCGCCCGACAGCATGAGCTGAACGGATACCCAACTCTTTCTCCAAAGGGTGAATAAAGGTGTTGAACAAGTCAAACATCATGCCTGCACTCAGCTCAATTACCTGACGTATATCTTTGTTTATCAGTGTGCTGAAGAGAAGTGGTTTGCACCCATAATGCTCAGCTGTGAAATTGATCTGCTCTACTGCATCCATTGCCTTCTCTATTGAATCGATAAAAGGTAAGTTGATCTGTTCAAACTCAATCGTTTCAAATTGAGTCAGCAGACTATGCCCCATCGCTTCTGCAGTAATTCCGGTTTGGTCCGAAAGAAAAAAAACAGCACGTTTCATAGCGTATAGTGCAGTTCTGTCAACACAAGATAAACCTGACTCTTATTCATTGATTTCTCCTGCTAAAAACTGTCCAGTCTGAACCATACTGTCAGGATTAAGAGATATGCTGGTGATACCCTCCTCCAGTAACCATTTTGCAAAGTCGGGATGATCAGACGGACCCTGACCACAGATTCCTACATATTTACCCTGTTTACTGCAGGCATCAATGGCAAGATGAAGCATTTTCTTTACTGCGGGATCCCGTTCATCAAAAGCATGTGCGATTAATCCTGAGTCACGATCCAGACCTAAAGTAAGCTGTGTCATATCGTTAGAACCGATGGAGAAACCATCGAAGTATTCCAGAAACTCATCAGCCAGAACCGCATTTGAAGGAAGTTCACACATCATGATGATGCGCAGAGCATTTTTACCTCTCTCCAGGCCATTTTCTGCAAGCAGTCGGATCACCTCTCCGGCCTCAGTGAGTGTACGCACAAAGGGGATCATAATCTCTATATTGGCAAAGCCCATCTCGTCACGCACCCGTTTGAGAGCATGGCATTCCAATTCAAAAGCACGTCTAAAATCTGATGAGATATATCGCGATGCACCTCTGAAGCCTATCATGGGATTTTCCTCAACAGGCTCATATTTATCACCACCAAGCAGATTGGCATATTCGTTGGATTTAAAATCAGACATCCGGACAATAACCGGCTTGTGGGCAAATGCAGCAGCCAACGTACTGATACCTTCAACCAGGCGGTCAATATAAAAACTGACCGGATCAGCATATGCACCCGTGAGCTTAGTAATTTTTTGCTGCAGTTCGGGGCTTTGCTGATCAAACTCCAGTAATGCCTTAGGATGAATACCTATCATGCGGTTAATAATAAATTCAACACGGGCAAGACCTATGCCTTCATTGGGTATACCGGCAAAATCGAAGGCACAATCAGGATTGCCTACATTCATCATCAGCTTAACAGGCAAATCGGGGACTACATCTGCCCGGGTTTGCTGAATATTGAAGTCAAGCAGTCCCTGATAAATGAAGCCGCTATCGCCTTCGGCACAGGAGACTGTCAATTGATCACCATCCCGTAACACTTCAGTCGCATTACCACATCCGACTACTGCCGGAATGCCCAGCTCTCTGGCAATAATTGCCGCATGACAGGTACGCCCGCCACGGTTGGTTACTATGGCTGATGCCCGTTTCATTACCGGCTCCCAATCAGGATCAGTCATATCAGTAACCAGAATATCACCGGCCTGGACACTATCCATTTTTGAGACATCCTTGACCAGGCGGGCTTTACCTGAACCAATACGACTACCGATAGCACGCCCCTCACAAACAATTTTGCTTTTTTCATTAAGCTGATAGCGTTTAATGACATATTGGCTTTCACGACTCTTAACTGTCTCAGGTCGAGCCTGCACGATATAAATCTCACCGTCATCTCCATCGAGAGCCCATTCAATATCCATCGGACACTGGTAGTGATTTTCGATGGCCATGGCCTGAGCAGCAAGGGATTCTAATTGAGCATCATTGAGACAGTATCTGCTCCGATCCGGAGCGGGCACATCGACTGTCTTGATAGTACGTCCAATAGTAGAATTATCATCATAGATCATTTTCAACATCTTGCTGCCCAGTATACGTCGCAGTACTGCAGGACGTCCTGCCTGTAAGGTTTCTTTATGGACATAGAACTCATCAGGGTTAACCGCCCCCTGCACTACCGCTTCTCCCAGGCCGTAAGACCCGGTTATCAGCACCACATCTTTAAATCCGGACTCGGTATCAAGGGTAAACATCACCCCGCTTGCTCCTGTTTCGGATCGCACCATCCGCTGAATTCCTGCGGATAGTGCGATTTCAGTTCGTTCAAAGCCTTTGTGGACTCGATAGGAGATAGCACGGTCATTGTAGAGCGAAGCATAGACATGTTTGACGGCTGAGAGAATGCTATCAATCCCCTGTACATTGAGGAATGTCTCCTGCTGACCAGCAAATGAGGCTTCAGGCAGGTCCTCTGCTGTTGCAGATGAGCGCACTGCCACAACAGCTCCGTCATCGAGATCTTTAGACATGGTATCATAGGCATAACGAATAGAATTTTCCAGATCTTCAGGAAAAGGAGTCTCTATTATCCAGTGACGAATCGTCTTTCCTGTATCGACCAGGGCATTAATATTATCAATATTCAATACGGACAGGAGAGCATCAATTCTATCGCCAAGACCATCATGCATAAGAAATCGTCGAAAAGCTACAGCTGTTGTAGCAAAACCATCTGGTACCTTTACGCCTGCAGTTGAGAGTGAATTGATCATTTCTCCCAATGAGGCATTCTTACCACCGACACGCAGTACATCGGATATGCCCAATGATTTAAAGCTAATAATATTTTCGCTCACAACAGTCCCCTTATTAAAAAACTCAATCAAGCATTTATATCCGCTCTAATTACATGCCCCATTAATCCGGCATCCTAAATTAAAATTACATTTAATATTTTCAGACAATTTATAGGGCTATTAATTATTAGTCAATTTAATTATTTTAATATTTAGTATTTATTTAATTAATACTAAATAATCTTAGTCAAAACCATCCCCACTGCCATTATTCTAAATTAACAGTTGAATCGTAGCGAGAAAGACTACCAAAAGTAGGCTTTCGTAGTAGATTTAACTGATTTATTTAGGATTATTCCAGCTGCACTACTCAGGCCGGAATCAGGCCGGAATCAGGCCGGAAAAAAAACGTAATATTAACCAGAGCCATATATTAGTGAATAGGAATATCTATTATTAATATTTTTAATAATAATCATTAAAATAATTTAAATGACTAATAATAAAAAAAACTGTACATTGTGTAAGACTTATTGTTAATAAAAAGATTATTATGGACTTTACTAGCGAATCAATTAATCAATTATTACTGACTGCTACTTTTATGGCTAGCCTGGGCATATTTCTTGCCATTCTATTGTCTTTTGCCAACCGCCACCTATATGTTTTTGAAGATCCCCGTATTGATGAAGTTGAAGAATTACTCCCCCATGCTAATTGTGGTGCCTGCGGTACCCCCGGTTGTCGTCCATTTGCTGAAGCTTTAGTCGCCCATGAAGTTGACCCGGGACTTTGTACCGTAAATGCCACAGAGATGAATCAGGTAATTGCTGATTTTCTGGGAGTAGAAGTGATTCAACATGAACAACAGGTTGCTCGCCTTGCCTGTGCCGGCGGCAGTCATGTGGCTCATACCCGGGCTAATTATGAAGGCTTAAAAACCTGTCGTGCCGCAGCTTTAGTCTCCGGCGGAGGCAAGGGCTGCAGCTGGGCCTGCCTGGGTTTGGAAGACTGCGGCACAGTATGTGATTTTGATGCAATAAACTTCAATAAATTCAGTTTGCCAGTGGTTGATGCCGATCTTTGTACCGCCTGCGGGGACTGCGTGACTGAATGTCCAAAAGATTTATTCTCACTGCAGTCCATCAGTCATAAATTATGGGTTGCCTGTAATAATAAAGATAATATGGATGAAAGTGAGGCACATTGTGATGTTGCCTGTAATGCCTGTAGTCGTTGTGTCAGTGATGCACCGGAAGGATTAATTACCATACAAAGCAGTCTGGCGACGATTAATTATACAAAAAATGGACTGGCTTCCAAAATTGCTATAGAACGCTGTCCAACCGGTGCGATAGTCTGGAAGGACTATAATAGTGAGTCTCAACGGGGTCATCAATCCCGGAAAATTATCCGCAAAGAACCGATTCATAGAATTGAACCTTTGCCCAGAGTTTAACCCGGACTAAATCTGTGTAAAAAATCTGAAGGACATTAATATGTTTGACAAAATTCGCGACAACCTTCGTGACAACCTTGCAAAAAATAGTGAAAAAGAATTTCCCTATCCCGGAAAACGCATGGCGATGGACGGCAATGGTGCGGTGATAATGTGTGAACGTGAAGCTTCAGATGCTGCCGGTGCCTATCCTATTACCCCTTCTACTCAAATGGGAGAATACTGGGCTGAAGAAGTGGCTAAAGGACATGTCAATACCTCTGAACGACCACTGATTTTTATCGAGCCTGAGAGTGAACATGCCGCTGCTGCTGTTACAGCAGGTTTGTCCATGACAGGACTTCGTGCCGTTAATTTCTCCTCAGCACAGGGTGTTGCATTCATGCATGAATCGCTCTATGCCGCTGTGGGTAAGAGGCTGCCTTATGTTTTAAATATCGGCTGCCGGGCGATTACGAAAGCCAGTCTGAATGTTCATTGCGGACATGATGATTATCATTGTGTCGATGATACGGGTTTTATTCAGGTCATGGCCAGAGATGCTCAGGAAGCAGCAGATCTAAATCTGATTATGCGAAAACTGGCCGAATTGTCGCTCAATCCGGCCATTGTTGCTCAGGATGGATTTCTAACCACCCACCTGATTGAATCACTGCAGGTCCCTGAACGCCAGCTGATTGAAAAATATCTGGGATTTCCAGAAGATATCATCGCCTGCCCAACCCCTGCACAACAAATGATATATGGTGATACGCGTCGTCGTATTCCACTATCCTGGGATGTCGATAACCCGGTTTCTACCGGCAGCGTTCAAAATCAGGATGCTTATATGCAGACTGTTGCTGCCCAGCGTCCCTATTTTTTTGATCATATCAATGAACTGGCTGAACAGGCCATGGAAGATTATTATCAACTCACCGGCAGGCATTATGAGCGCATTGGATGTTATAAAACTGAGGATGCCGACTATCTGATTGTGGCTCAGGGCAGTGTGGTGGTTCAGGCAGAAGCCGTGGCAGATTACTTACGTCAGACCCGAAAAATAAAATTGGGTGTGGTTAATATGCGTTTCTATCGACCCTTTCCAGGTGATCTATTAGGAAAAATTTTCAAAGGCAAGAAAGGAGTTACTGTCATTGAGCGGACGGACCAGCCGCTTGCTGAAGATTTACCACTGGTCAGAGAAATTCGTGCCGCACTCAGTAAGTGTAGTGATAACAATGTAGCTGATGGTGAAAACAAACCCTATCCTGACTATGATACTTATAGCAAAACCACAGACAAACCCAGAATATTCTCTGGAGCCTTTGGCCTGGGCAGCCGCGACTTACAACCCAGTGCCTTAATTGGTGTATTCGAAAACATGCTGCCCGAAGGTAGAAAACTACCCTTCTTCTACTTATCAATTGATTTTGTTCATGGCAAAGCTGATTCTCCAAAACAGGAAATCTACCAGCAAAAATTACTCGATGCTTACCCTGACCTGGCTGATCTATCATTAACAGGCAGTGAAAATCCCAATTTAATGCCCGAACATTCAATTACTTTACGCATGCATTCTGTTGGCGGCTGGGGTGCAATTACCACCGGTAAAAACTTGTCAATGACGCTGTTTGATCTATTGGGCTATCATATTAAATCCAATCCGAAATATGGTTCTGAGAAAAAAGGACAGCCAACGACTTATTACCTGTCAGCAGCACCGGAACGGATTAAAGTGAATTGTGAATATCATTATATTGATATTGTACTATCCCCCGATCCCAATGTATTTGAACATTCCAATCCCCTTTTTGGTCTGAAAAAAGGCGGGGCTCTGGTGATTCAAAGTAATTTGACTTCAGCCGGCGAAATCTGGGATTCCTTTCCGTTAAAATCCCGTAAGGAGATCATTGAAAAAGAGATTCATGTTTTTTATGTCGATGGATTTAAAATTGCCAGGGAAGAAGCAGGCAACCCTGATCTGCAATATCGTATGCAGGGTACCGCATTCCAGGGTGCATTTTTTGTGGCTTCTCCTTTAATGGAAGATGCGGGCTTAAATGAAAAACAATTATTCAGAGCTATTGAGGATCAATTAGAAGCAAAATTCGGCAATAAGGGTCGAGCTGTTGTTGAAGATAATCTGCGTGTTGTTAAACGCGGCTTTGATGAAACCCATGAAATCACCAACAAATTCGTCGATGACAGTCAGTCAACGATTGTACGCAAGGTGGTTAACCTGCCTGCCCTATTGAAAAAACAAAAACAGGGTGCAGCAGATTTATCTGATATTCATCGTTTCTGGGAGCAAACCGGCAGTTTATATCTGGCTGGACAGGGCAATAGTAATATTGCGGATCCATTCCTGGCAATTAGTCAGATCCCTGCCTCTACCGGTGTTTTTCGTGATATGACTCAAATACGTTTTGAGTATCCTGAATGGAATGCTGAAAACTGTACCGCCTGTGGTGATTGTTATACGGTCTGTCCTGATAGTGCAATTCCAGGTCTGGTCAATACTGTCAGTGAAGTGTTTAACACCATAGTTACACGTATTGAAAGTGGCGGAAGCGGATCAATTGGACATAAGACACAATTTTTACGCCGTGCTTTGCGCGATGTTGAAAAAACATTACGCAAACTAATGGAGCCAATGGGCGATAAAGCGGAAGTCAATCTATTACTTGACCAGGCCGTTTTAGAAACTCTGAAAAATTCACAGCTGGATGAACAGGAGCTGCAGACATTAGAGAATGAATTCGGCTGGTTTATGGAGATACTGGGGGACTTTAAATTCTCATCCACAAAACCTTATTACACCAATAAGGAGAAAAAAGGTAAAGGCAGCGGCGGCCTGTTTTCAATTACGGTCAATCCCTATACCTGTAAAGGCTGTATGATATGTGTCGATGTTTGTGAAGATGATGCTTTGACGATTGAAACTCAAACCACTGACAGCATTGCAAAACTTCGTAAAGAATGGGATTTCTGGGAAAAATTACCCACTACCGATGACAGCTATATCCGCATTGATGATATTGATGAAGGTGTCGGTGCACTGGAGACCTTATTACTCAATAAACGCAATTATGCTTCCATGGTCTGTGGTGACGGGGCTTGTCTGGGTTGTGGTGAAAAAACCTCACTGCATCTGTTTACCAGCACAGTGACAGCATTAATGCAGCCCAGAGTGAAAAAACATCTGGTCCATATTGAACAGCTTATCATCGATCTGGATCAGCACATCCGACTCAAATTAGCTGGAAATATTAATCTGGACAATACCGATGCACTGCATACGGTGCTGGAAGAAAATCAGCAGAATGATGTCACATTGAGCAGATTAACCCGTAAGCTGGATGAAGATAAAACCGCTAAACCCCTGGATGCAGACTGGTTAAAATGGGCCACCGGTTTATTGGAAACACTCAAACAGCTGCAGTGGAAATACACCACGGGTGTAACCAATACCGGCCGCTCTGATATGGGCTTTATTAATGCCACAGGTTGTACTTCTGTGTGGGGTTCAACTTTTCCATATAATCCCTATCCATTTCCCTGGTCAAGTAATTTATTCCAGGATTCCCCTTCTATGGCCATGGGTCTTTTTGAAGGACATATGGCAAAAATGGCAGAAGGTTTTAAAGCCGTCAGAATGGCAGAAATGGAACTGGCTGGAAAATACAATGAGCAGGAACATAAAGACTTCTTTACCTATTTCAGCTGGAAAGATTTTAGCGATGACGAGTATCATCTGAGCCCTCCTGTTGTTTCAGTCGGTGGTGACGGTGCTATGTATGATATTGGTTTTCAGAATCTGTCTCGTATGATGATGTCCGGTGTACCGATTAAAGTGATGATTGTCGATACCCAGGTTTATTCAAACACCGGTGGTCAGGCCTGTACCTCAGGTTTTGTCAGCCAGGTTTCAGATATGGCTCCATTTAGTAAAATGTGGAAAGGTAAACAGGAAATTCGTAAGGAAATGAGCCTCATTGCAACGGCTCACCGTACTTCTTATGTATTACAAAGTTCATTCTCACACATCAGTCATCTATTAGAGGGTTATATTGAAGGACTCAATAGCCGCCGGCCTGCTATCTTTAATATTTATGCTGCTTGTCCTCCGGAGCACGGCATTGCAGATAATAGTGCCGACAGACAAAGTAAACTCGCTGTAGAGTCCCGAGCCTATCCATTATTTAGATACGATCCGGATAAGGGCACCACTTTTGAAGAGTGTATCGAACTGGAAGGTAATCCGGCTATCAGTAAAGACTGGCCGCGCTATAGTTTA
>DAOVUE010000404.1 GCA_030632745.1 Pseudomonadota bacterium
AATCATTTATTGAACTCTACAGCCCAAGACAGGCCATTGTTGTCTGCAATGAAAATGAAGAAAGAGTCCATAGCGGTATCAGAATCATGCCATGGCGCATTTTCCTTCAAAAGCTGTGGCAAGATGAAATTATTCGTTAAATTTGGAAATCTTTTACAAAGAAGGAAAAGAAGTAAAAATTTTTGAACCATTTAATACATATAACCCGTAAAATAATAATATAATTATTAAAACACGCCCATAAAACAATAATGAATGCTTGTAAAACACCCTGTTATATGATATCAATAAAATACGGATACAAAACAGAAAACATCGATTAAGGGTGTGACTCAAAAGAATGCATAGACAACAATTACAATTTCTTCATGACTGGCTGTACGACAGCAACCGTAAACCCTTAATCATTCGCGGTGCTCGACAGGTTGGCAAATCAACATTAGTAGAGTTGTTTGCAGAGCAGTATAAAAAAAATTTACTGACTGTAAATTTGGAGCGATATCCTGAATTGTCACAAATATTTGCCGGTAAAGACCCTGATCAGATTATCCAGCAGATTGAATTCCTGCCAAATATGAATGATATCAATAATAATACTATTTTATTCCTTGATGAGATCCAGGCGGTTCCAGAGGCGGTTCCGGCGCTGCGCTATTTTTATGAGGATAAGCCAGACCTTCCGCTTGTAAGTGCAGGTTCCCTGTTGGAGTTTGTATTATCTGATCACTCTTTTTCCATGCCTGTAGGAAGGATACAGTATTTACACATGGGACCCATGACTTTTACTGAATTCTTAAGCGGAATTGGTGAAGAAAAGCTCAACTCTTTTATAATGAACTACGAGCCTGGTCAAAATATCGGGGAAGTTGTGCATAACCGTTTAATGAGCCTGATGCGTTCTTACTGCTATATTGGTGGAATGCCTGAAGCAGTCGCTGTTTTTGCAGACAGCCGCAGTTATAAAAAAGTAAGTAATATACATAATTCCATTATAGAAACCTATCTTGAAGATTTTCCCAAATATGCAGGATCAAGGAATCTGCACCGAATGCGCAATGTGTTTAATTTTGCTGCCAGAAACGTGGGAAAGAAAATTAAATACAGTAATATTTCGTCCCGGGATCAAAGCGTAACAATAAAAAAAGATCTTGAGCTGCTCTCCATGGCCCGTATAATTGGTAAAGTAACCCACAGCCATTGTTCCGGACTGCCGCTTCAGGCTGATATTGAAGAAAAAGTTTATAAAACACTCTTTCTTGACGTTGGTTTGATGAATGCAGTTTGCGGTTTAAACTGGCGCGTTGTCTCACAAATAGATGATATGCAATTGATAAATAAAGGAGCCATAGCAGAGCAGTTTATCGGGCAGCATTTACAAGCCCTGCTTGCAGATACCCCAAACCGCGAATTAACTTACTGGCTTCGGGAAGGCCGTTCATCTAATGCTGAACTTGATTTTGTTATTGGAATTGCCGGTGCTGTTATTCCCATAGAGGTTAAAGCAGGTGCAGCAGGAAAACTCAAATCCCTGCACCAGTTTATGGGCAGTAAACAGGCACCTTTTGCCATTCGTTTTGATGCATCCCTGCCATCTGTTAATCAGATAAATACAGTGATAAATATTGGCAAAAAACGCAGGAATGTTGATTATCAACTAATCTCACTTCCTTTATATCTAATTGAACGTTTAGAAACAATTATTGAGAGTCATTTATGAATAACAGCTTAACAGTTATACTAAAACAGATCACACTCCAAATCAGTTAAACCAATTCGGATAAAATACCGATATGAAAAATCTGAATTTACTGACTGACAATCTAACTTGACAAAGACACCATT